>JAZNSA010000072.1:0-23335 GCA_045590935.1 Clostridia bacterium
TTTTTATATGGAGAAAAAAATGGCAAGCGAGACTAAGAAGCGTTTGGCGCTGATTTGGCTGAGCTTGAAAGAGTAATACTTTTAAAGGTTGTTGACACAAAGTGGATGGACCATATAGACGATATGGACCAGCTAAAGCACGGTATTGGAATGAGTGCGTATGCGCAGAGAGACCCTGTTGTTGAGTATCGTATAGTAGGCTCGGATATGTATGACGAGATGATAACAAATATCGCAGAGGATACTGTTAAATTCTTCTTTGGTGCCCGTCCTGCTGCGAAAACTCTTGAGCGTGAGCAGGTTGCAAAGCCGACAAGCGAAAACTTTGGCGGCGACGGAAGTGTTAAAAAATCGCCTGTTGTAAAAAAAGAAAAGGTCGGCAGAAACGACCCATGTCCTTGCGGAAGCGGCAAGAAATACAAAAAATGTTGCGGACTTAACGCAGAAGATTAATAATAAAATCTAAAACTAAAGAGCTGCATAAAACCAAAAATAATAGGTTTTATGCAGCCCTTTTAGCTTTTATATCTCAAAGCCTTTCTTATAATTTTAAATTATTCTTTATTCTTTTTATTCATAACTAATCTTCCAAAAGCCATAACTGCCGCAAAAACAATTAAATAGAAAAGTACGGGAAATGAAAATTTTCCGTTTTTTTCCGCAATTATGTATGGCTTTATGCCATGTGCATAAATTGCTGCCGAAATCATAACGCACGCCGCCAAAATTGACATTATCGGCAAAACAATTCCTTTAAATACACCATCTCTCCTTCTGTTTTTAACAATATACATTATAAACATCGGAATATACATAGCATATAACGTAACAATCGGAAGCTCCGACGAATCAAAATTAAATATTCCAAAAACAGGGTTTGCGTATATATTTGCGCCGTAATAATGAAACAGCCATATTCCGCAAACAAAAAGCCCCGCAACCGATGAATTCACAGGCATATTCGTTCTTTTATCAATCTCCGAAAAAACCTCAGGCGAAATTCCCTCTCCACGAGCCGCAATAGAATAAAACCCTCTTGCACAGCCAAGCATAAGCCCGTTTAGCGTTCCAAGACAGGATACGGCTATAAACGCAGTAAAAATTCGTGCGACATATGTTCCGAAAAGTACCCTGAAGGCTCCAAAAACGCCCTCTCTATGAAGTTCTTCGTTAGTTAGCGCACCCGAAATTCCTATATAATAGCAAACGTAAATCAAAATAATTATTACTGCTCCAATAATTAACGCAAGAGGTAAGTTCCTCTTTGCATTTTTAATTTCAGCATTTATGCTTGTCGCAATTATCCATCCCTCATACGCAAAGCTTGTTGACACAACAGCAGGAAGCAGAAGCGACATTTTTCCGCCCCCCTCAGCTACTATAAGCGGATTGGAAAAGTTATCCGCAATATTTCCGTTGTTCATTCCTACAATCGTTCCAATAATCGCAACAAGAGCAAGAGGCACAAGCTTAATCACTGTTGTTGTAACCTGAACTTTTCCCGCAATTACAGGCGAAATGGTATTAAGAAAAAACGCCGAAATAAGAAAAAAGCAAGCAAGCGTCATACAAAGACCACCATCAGCCTCAAATATGTTGAACATTTCAAGAGTGTATTTCGCACTCAGCCACGCCAAAACAGCAGTTAGAGTAGGATAATAAATTGTTGTTAAAAACCAACCCATCATATACGCATACTTATTTCCTATCATAGCCTCTGCATAGTCGACAACGCCGTTTACCTTCTCATGCTTCGTTGCCATAACTGCAAACATAGCTGAGCAAATAATCATAATAGCTCCGCCAATGAGCCACGCAATAATTCCTACTCCTAAATTATAACCCGTTATTTCATTTATGTCTGCCGCCTTAAAAAACACACCGCTACCTATAACAATTCCAACAACCATTGCCACAGACATTACTAATCCATATTTTTTCTCAAGCTTGTCCGAAATAAAAATCCCTCCCAAAAAATACTAAAGCTTCAATTAATTAAAGCTTTCTGAAATCCGATGCAGGATGCTTACAAATCGGACAAATAAAGTCATCAGGAAGAGGTTCCCCGTCGTAAACATATCCGCAAATCTCACAAACATATCCCTTTTTAACTTCCGTTTTCGTTTTAGGCTTTATGTTTTCATGATAAAAGCTATAGGTAACCGTTTTTTCATCACTCAACACCTTTGCATCAACAACATCCGCTATAAGCATAATATGCGTTCCCAAATCAATTTCTTGCGTTTTTTTGCAGCTTATATATGCGTTTGTATTTTTTGTTATATACAAAACGCCGTTTTCGCTTCTTTCATATTCTTTAAAATTTGCAAACTTGTCAACATTTCCGCCACTTTGAAATCCAAAATGACGAAAAATCTCAAAATCGCTTCTCTCATCCAGAACCGAAATATTAAAGCAGTTTTTCCTTTGCAGCATTTTGCTCGTATAATTCTGTTTGTTTATAGCTACTGCAATTTGATTGGGTTCGTTTGTAACTTGCATAGCAGTATTAATTATACATCCGTTATCCTTTCCGTCCTCCTCAGCAGTTAAAACATATAACCCATATTCAATTTTAAACATTGCTTTATTGTCCAATATTCACATCTCCCTACTTTTCGCAATTTACTAATTTTATTCTATCCCGTTTTAATTCTCCGTATTCATTATTGTTCCCATCAATATTATAATTTGTAACCGCAGATAAATATATTTCAACCGCTCCTGCATTAAAAAACTGATTATCATTAATTTTTATATCGCTAAAAACGTTTGTAAAATTCCTATTGTCTTGCCCTTGCATCGCCTTTACTGCAACAATTCCGTCGTTACTGTCGTTGCTTTCTTTGCAACAATTTTCAAAAACATTTTCACTTATTGTAACATTCTTAGTCGGCGCAAGCTCATTTTTGCTGTAAACATCAGGTGCAACAACAATCGCCGACAAAGCAAGATTTTTAATTGCACTATTTGTAACAACAGAATTATCCGATTGAATTATAACTCCAACGCCCGCTCCTTTATTAATTTTCAAATCAGAAATGTATGCTCCCGCAAGCTGCGATTTATTGCAAACGAAAAATTCCGAAGCAAGCTCTTTTGTATTTCCGTCTATTTTAAGCTTTCCGTTTTTGAATTTCTTAACCTTAAAACTGCCGACGCTTTTCATCTCTTTGTCGTAAACCTCAACAATATCGCCTTTCTTCGCCCATGCATCTCCTGCATTTCCCTTCAAAACAAGCTCCGAACTGCCCTTTATCTTTTCAATTTGGTACGCACTGTTATATATATTTATGCCATTTTTTCCAATTCCATTAAACTCGCAATTTCTTATTTCAATTTTATTATACACGCCTGCGGTATTAATCGCATCCTCGTTCACTGCCCACGCCGCAACATTTCTTTCACTGCACTCCGCCTTAACACTCTCAATCAAAATATCACTGTTTCCGCTTGGTGCATAAAAAATATTTCCTGGACAAGAGAGTACATTTATATTTTTTACCGTAAGCCCTGACGCCTTTGTTGTATAAAACATAGGCGATGCCGTCTCTCCGTTTGAAAACCTTAAAACAATACTGTCCCCAACATTCCCATAAACTCCCTCAATTTTGTATATCCTGTTTTGGGCATCTTCAATCTTTCCCGAAAAACCAACGCCTCTCGGTGAACTGCTTTCACTAATCGAAACGCCATTTTCATCTACTACATTGACATACGGAATATATTCTCCCCCAACAAGCGGGCTTTTCTCTCCATTAAAGAAATTCTCAGCCATTTTAATATATGTACTTACTCCGTCTGTTTCTATGACCTCGCCATACGCATTAGTATGATTTAAATAATCTATATTAAATCCGTTTATACAAATATTTTCGCTTTCCGAAATATTAAAAACATTTGATGTATAATAATTATTATCCTTTTCTTTACTGAAAGGTGAAAACGATTTGTTAATTATTGTTGCATTATTGGCTGTAATGGTAATATTTTTCTTGCCGTTTATATTAATTCCTCCATTTTCCCTTGTTGCCTCAATATAATACGTTCCCTCAGGAAAATGCAAGCTATCGCCCTTTTTAAGCTTTTTAATCAGGTTGTTTATCTTCGCCGTATTTTCCGCAGCTGCATCTATATCAGACAAAACAATTCCCTCATCCAATACATTAACCACTTTATCCTTCCCGCACTGCACAAACGCAAAAACTACCGCACAAATAATCAAAACCACAACAGCTATAAGCTTTTTCATTTTTATCCCCCCTGTAATCAATTATTATCTATACACCACGCCAAAAATTGCTCAAGTGCCAACCAATCCTTTATTTTTCCTGATTTTATATCAAAGTCTATCTGCGCCGTTTTGCACATTGCCTCTCTTAAAAACGGTTTTGAAAACTTTTTTGCCGCATCGCTGAAAACATACATCTGACTTGAAAATATTTTAAGCTCTCCCGCAACCGTTTTATATGGCGTTCCTTTTTCAAGCATAAGCTTCACTTTCATAATTTTTTCAAAGTTTATGCAAAGCAATGCCAAAACGCCAAACGGCGACTCTCTTAAAGTTTTCAACTCGTAAAGCTTTTCAAAAACACCCTGTCCATTTTTTTTGAGCATATCATTAATCATTTCAAAAACTCTGTTTTGCGGCATTTTTGTAACAATCTTATCAATATCTGCCGTTGTTATTTTTCCGTTATCGCAAAATGCAAACAATTTTTCAAGCTCACGCTTTATATTGTTCATTCCAACATCGCAGCTGCTAAGCAAATATTCAACTTCCTTTTCGCCTATTGTTACTCCCGCTTCTCTGCATCCTCTCGAAATCCAATTTGTCAGCTCAATTCCTTGCAAATATGCGCAATCAACAGCCTCCCCATTCTTGGCAAACGCCTTGTAAATAACGCCTCTTTTATCAACATTATCCTCCAAAAAGACAATTACATTATCCTCATTTAAGCTTGAAAAAACGCTTTGCCAAAACTCCTTTTGCTCCTCCGTTGCATTTTTAAAAATATCAGAATCTTTAATCAAAATCATTTTTTTGTCCGCCATCATCGGCGGCGTATCTATAGAAAGCCGAATTTGAGATATATCCTGCTTTGCCCCCTCAAACACAGTATAATTAAACTCCTCCAAATCCGACTCAACAACCAAATCTTTTATTTTATTCGCATAAAAGTGCTTCAAATAATCCTCATCACCATAAATCAAATAAAGGCTCTTTAGCTTGTTTTCCTTTATTTGCGCCCGAAGATTTTTAAGTCCGCTATCATCACGCTTTGCCATATTTTCCCCACTCACCCTTTCTGCCAATAAAATAAATTCCTAATCTATCGCCTTTTTACTTAAAAAGCTATCATATTCCAAAAAATTCTTCCCAACCGTAAAAACTATATCGCCAAGCTCGTTTGTGCAAAGCACGCTTGCATTCTTCTTCCTCAAAGAAGAAACAGTTTCTCTGTCAGGATGCCCATAAATTTTTTTATCACCACTGCTTATAACAGCATAATCCGCTTCAGCATACTTCATAAGCACGCGGGAATACGAGTCAAAGTCGCCATGGTGCGAAATCTTAACAACATCGCACTTCAAATCGTCTTTATACTTTGATGCCATTCTCGTTTGAACATTTTCCGACAAATCTCCCAAAAATAAAAATTTACTTTCGTATATTTTAAAAAGCATCGCCATACTTCCTTCGTTTTCGTTTTCAAATCTTACAAAATTCTTTGGCGGTGCATATATTCTTACAGAAATATCACTACTTATATTAATATTATCTTCATCGCAAACGCTTAAAATGTTTATATTTTTCTCCAAAGCCTTGCTTTCTATAAGCTTTTGGTACTTAGATGCTCGTCCTCTTATCGGCAATACGATATTTGAAACATCAAAATTGTCCAAAACAGCTAAAATATTTTTCGCATGGTCAACATCAAAATGCGAAACAAAAACATATCTAATCTTTTTTATTCCGCTCCTTTTCATATACGGAACAAAGGTATTGTCCTTATCTGAGAAATATTTCCCACCTGCATCAATAACAACGGCTTCATTTCCTTTAAACTTGATAAAGCACCCGTCGCCCTGACCAACATTTACAAAGCACACCTTGGTTTGTTTAAACTCATTTGCATAGCTCATAACATTCCCTAAGACAAGTATACCACAAAACACCAACGCAACGCAAGCTATTTTCTTTTTCTTATTAAAATAATAATATACTCCAACTGCAAGGGTAATACAAGCTATAACAATCGATAAATTAATATATACCTCAACCGACGAAAACGGCAAACTCGCAATAAAGCTTACAACCGCATATATGTAGTCAAATATTATATCAACCACAAACGCAAAGGCTTCTCCTAAAAATCCCGCCAAAGAAAAGGCAATCATTAAAAATGACGCAAGCAGTGCGTACGGCAAAATCCACGAAAGCAAAATATTGGCTAAAATTCCATACAAGGAAGCATATCCAAACAAATACGCACATAGCGGAACCGTAACTATTGAAACCGACACACAAATAGATATAACACTCAATATATATCTGAAATTCTTCTTGATACGCATTTTAAATTGATTGCTTTTCTTAAAACTCAAGGGAAATGCAGAGCTTAGTGCATCAAAAAGCTTTTTGTTAAAAAACATTATTGCATATATAGCAGAAAAAGAAAGAACAAAGCCTAAATCAAACGCACTTATAGGATTAATAAGCAAAATGATAATCCCCGCAACTGCGCTATTTATAAGCAAATCGTCATCCCTTTTCATAAGCTTTGCCGCTGCACAAAGCGTAGCCATAACCGATGCACGAATAACAGATGCACTGCACCCATTAACAAATATAAAAAGCACCAAAGTCGGCACCATAAAAACAAGCAAATACTTTCTTGGTATATGCATAACTGCCATAATCATCATTATAACATAGATAATGCACGACACATGAAAGCCCGAAGCAACAAATATATGAGCCGTTCCCGATGTTTGAATTTTTTCATACGTTCCATCGCTTATACCTCTTTTATCGCTCATTAAAACTCCGATTAGAAGTGCCGCATTTTCACTTTTTAAATTTTTCTCTGCAACAGTTTTTATATATTCCCTTACGATATTGGCAACGTCATATATATTTCTTACCTTATCAAAATGACTGTAAATTTTAATATCCTTTGCATCGGCATAGGTTGCAAAATATATATTTTCAGAATAATTATATAGCTTATAGTCAAATTCATTTCTGTTTTGTTTGTCGGAAATTTGCTCTATTTCGGCGATACTGCAAATATAATCACCGTATTTTAAATTTTTTCTCTCCTTGCCGCTTGCCCAAAAATTAACTTTTTCCGATACTTCTTCTTGATTTTTTCCATATTTGTTCGCAATTTTATCAATTTTCAAAACATATCGTGCATAATCATCATTTTCCTCGCAAACCTCAACTATTTCGCCATATATCCTGCAACTGCTGTCTGAATATTTATATAGCGCAGAATCCCTAATATCTAACACACTATATGTATATAGCGATACCAATACCATAGCCATCATACAAACAACGAAAAAACCAATTTCTTTTTTAAAAAACACCTTTTGCACAAAAAGAAAAACTGCAAAAAAGCAAAGAACAAAGGCTAAAAAGCTTAAACCCAATGCTTCTGTTGAATATATGCTTACAAGCATTGCCAAAAATATAATGAAAATGCCTTTTCCCCTCAAAGCAATCATCCCCAAAGATACAGTTTATGTTTTAAATTCACCTTTTTCTAAATTTCATCAAAAAAATCTTCTACACCAATTTTTCATTGATGTAGAAGATTAAATCTCAAAAAACATTTTTGCTAATTTCAACCAACTAGCAAATTCTTCTTGCTCCAACATATCTTTGTGTGTAATAAGAAGTATTAATGCTAGTAACCTTAACACTTGAACCGGGCTTTGGCGCATGAACCATATTTCCGTTACCAATATAAATCCCAACATGACCTATTCCCGAACCGCCGCTTGATTTAAAAAGCAGCAAATCTCCCGGCTGAAGGTCTGCCTTGCTTGCAACAACAGCACCGTTGCTGGCTTGACCTGCCGCCGTTCTGTTTAGCGAATATCCGAACTGCCTGAACACATAAGACGTAAAGCCTGAGCAGTCAAATCCCGATGGTGTTGTTCCGCCATATACATAAGGAACACCTATGTATTTCATTGCAAGATCAACAACCGAAGAATTTCCACCATTCGGCAAAGCAGCTGACAAAGGCTGAACTGCATTATTAGCTGCCGCAGCCATTTGAGCGGCATACGCTACATGAAAACTATCATGCTCTTGTCTTGTTACATACTCAATATAATCCTCAGATAAAAAAGCCTCATTTCCGTTATGCTTTACAATAACAAAGCCATTCTTCTTACCATAGATTTCAACAACCGTTCCACGAGCTACTCTTCCAATTATATTACTGTATATGCTCGCATCATCACGAATATTCAATTCGCTTGCCGTAATCTTTCCATAAAGATAATCATCGTAATATTCAGCAACATCGCTGCTCGGATAACTCAAAGTAACATATCTTCCATCAACATATCTGTAACCTGAAGCAGTATTGATAGTATACCAACCATTCTTACTGTCAACAACGTCTACAACCGCTCCTGACGAAAGCTGACCTGCTATGCTATAACCCGTTCCCGGACCTGTTCTAACATTAAGAGTTCCAACATTAACAACGCCGCCCGCAGCAAAAGCTGTACAAACAGGAATTACTGCAACCATAACAGCGGTTGATAACAAACTAACTATCTTCTGTAATCTTTTCATATATACCTCCAAAACACAATTAACAACTTCACAATAATTATTTTACTACATTTAACACGATTTGTCAAACATATTTAACAACTTTTTTAATAATTTTGTAACAATTTAGTTGTCAACTGCATTTTTTTGTATATATTGTACGTTTTATATAATTATCTCAAGATAATTTTTATTAGTATTACCCTATAATTTCTAATTTTAAAAATTACAAAATAAATTCACTTTTTTAATTTACGTAACTTAACGCATCCTTAAGCCAATACTCTCCAACGTCTAAAGCCGACCATAGATTTTCTCTTGTAGCTTTCTTTATAGGCTTATTTTTGATATTCAAGTAAGAATCATTCTGTTGTAGCTGAATAATAACTTTTCCCGCTATTTCAGCATCTCCAACAGTTTTATAATCGCTTAAAATAAACGAAACTATAAACTTGTCATCCGGATTACCGTAAAAAAGATTATCCCCAACTCTAACTAACGGTTTATCCTTATACATCAATAATTTACTGCTTGCCTTTTTCTCTGCCATAACTCTTTCCTCCTTCTTTATTTGAACAATTTTCCCGAAATATATACCTCCAAAATTGTTAAGTCCTCATCAACGACTATGAAATCAGCATCATAGCCCTCCTTAATCAATCCCTTGCCCGAAATATTCAAAGCTTTTGCAGGATTATAAGATGCCATCTTAACTGCCTCCTCCATAGGCACTCCCCACGAAATCAAATTCTTTACGCATTGATGAATAGTTGCCGTACCGCCGCTTATTGTACCATTCTTCTGGCGTGCAATACCATCCCGAACAATTATTTCTTCACCACACTCGCTATAAACCCCGTCAGGCAAGCCTGCCGCCATAACCGAATCGTTTATAACAATAAGCCTGTCTGCACCAAAAATCTTATAAGCCATCATAACAACGCTCTTATCAATATGAAGTCCGTCGCAAACAATTTCCGCCATAGCTCCGCTTTCAAACGCTGCGGAAATCAAGCTTAAATTTCTATGATGAATAGGCGGCATAGCGTTAAAAATATGCGTTATCTGCGTTGCCCCTGCCTCAAACGCCGCCTTGCAAGCCTCATAATCTGCGCCTGTGTGCCCCAAGGATATTTTAACCTTATCCTTGTATTTTTTTATAAACTCTATCGCCCCGTCAATCTCAGGTGCAACCGTTGTAAGCATAATATGCCCGCCTGCCGCTTCATTCACCTCATCAAAATCAACTTCCTTCGGCGACCTGAGCCATTCTGCTCTATGAGCACCTTTATACTTTTCCGACAAATACGGCCCTTCCATATTTATCCCAAGCAGCTTTGCGCCCGATGTCTTATTTTCTATGCACTCTCTTATGATAGAAACATATTTTTTTAAATCTTCCTTCAAGTATGTCGCAGGTGCCATAAGATATGACGTTGTTCCGTTGGATGCCCAAAATCTTCCGATTTTTTGATAAGCTTCTGCATCCGCATTTGCAACATTATACCCAACTGCTCCATGAGTATGTATATTGATAAATCCGGGCAAAATCATCTTGCCCTCCAAATCAATAACATCGCAATCCAAAGCTTCAAACTTGCCTATCTTTTCAAATACAGTCCCTTTAATATAAATATCTCCGTATTCTTTTTCAAAGCTTTCATTTAAGAAAACAGCATTTTTAATCAGCATTTTCAATTTCACTATCCTGCTGAGTTTTAATTGCAACGCTGACAATACAACCTATAACCTGAATTGCAAACAAAACCGCCAGCACTCCTATTGTAACAATTGTACTTTTTATGACCGCTACTCCCACAGCAACCGCCAAAACTCTTCCCAAATTAAAATAAATTTCTTTAACACTCGCCGTTTCAAGGTCCCGTTTGTAAACAGAAGTACCTAAGCTCTCCAAAACCTTGTAATACGTCATAAATAGCGGCGTTATGTGCATAGGCGTAAGCAACGCCGTTACCATTCCAAAAATAAAAATAGTTAAAACGTTAATTTTAAATATCATTACACACAAAACCGCAAACTGAACAAAAATTGAAATAAACATCCAAAATATCGGATGCCTTGAAATGCTTCTGTTTTGCGCCAAAAAGCTTCCCAAAATATTAAATATTGCACACGTCGCAAGGTAAGCGCCAACAACAAAAATATTTTTGGATAGCTGATATATCATTATAGGAATAAAAAACGAAACTATTCCCTCTTTTAGTCCTCTCAAAACATCACACATACTGACTGCAAAATATTTTTTTACCTTTATTGATTTAATAAAAACATTTGCAAAATGTGTCTGTCTGCTCTGTCCTCTGACTTTTTCCATTTTTGCAACCAAAAAAATACTTACTATGCATAAAAACAAGCAAAGGAAAAACACACTCATATATCCAACAGTATTTTTATAAAAAGCCGCAATTACCCCGCCCGCTGCAATCGGTAATACAATTCCGCAAAAGGCAGAAATAATTCCCTGAAACATTACATATTGTTTTTTTGCAAGCCCTGTTATTGCTATGTTCATCAACGAATAATACGAAAGATAAAAAAACGTTGTTCCCAAGCCGTAAAAGAGTGCAACAAGGAAAATATAATTTAATATGTTTTTATTTACCACAATCACAATTGCATAAAACACAAGATGAAGAATAACGCCAATCATCATAGATACCCTATAGGTAATACGCTTTGCAATTATTCCAATTAAAAAGCATGAAAAAAAGCTTATTATCCCAACAATTAAGTTATATCCTGCAACAGCTGCAATCCCATCTGCACCATTTATTCCGCTTCCTGCCATACTGTACAAAAACAGATTTATAAAAGCAGACGAAAGCGCCGACACCGCAATCATACAGCTCATAACAGAAAGCAACATCAATTGGTCACGCATAAACAAGCGATTGGATAAATATCTGGAAATCATCAGATTAATTCTGTTAAAAAATCCACTCATACAACCCTCCGCACTTAATGCCTAACCGCCAAAACGCCGATTTTTGGAAAAGCGGCGTCATTTGGCATTATTGGCATTTTGCTTATTTGTTTTTTAAATATTCGTTCATTGCTTCAACCATTTCATCGCAATCTGCACCATGAACAGCGCAAGCCTCTTCAAGAGTTTCTCCAACTGCTGACGGACAGTGTAAGCAATGCATTCCCATATCCATCAAAAACTTTCCTAGTCCCTCGTCAATTCCTAAAATCTCCGCAATAATAGTATCCTTTGTTACCATGTTTACCACTTTCCTTCCATAAAGTTAATTTATTTTTTCATTTATTTTCTTCGCTTTCATCTGCACCTTCATTTGCCTTCTCACTCTCACTGTTTGTTTGCTCCTGCTCAAGTGAAAGCGGCATAATGCGTGCATCAATCATTCTTTTTTTCTCAAGCTCTGCCTTTTCTTCTTCTGCTCGTTTTTCAGCTTCAATTCTTTCCTTTTCCTCAAACTCACTTCTCTCAGAAGACAGCCTTTCATATTCCTCCATATCGCCCTTAAATACTGCATCAAATTCTCTGCCCGTAAGCTTTTCTTTTTCTTCAAGAATTTTTGCAACATTTTCAAGAATTTCAGAATGCTCTCTCAAAATAGCTTCACACTTGTCAAAGCAATCACAAATAATCCTCTTAACCTCTTCGTCAATCTGGAAAGCAACATTTTCACTGTAATCTCTGGAATGTCCAAAATCCTTTCCTAAGAATACCTCCTGAGATGAGCCATACTTTATTGGACCTATCGCATCACTCATACCATACTGAGTAACCATTTTCCTTGCAATTTCAGTTGCTCTTTCAATATCGTTTGAAGCTCCTGTACTTATATCATTCAGCATAATTTTTTCTGCAACTCTTCCGCCTAAAAGGCTTACTATATCCTCAGTCATTCGGTTTTTAGAAGAATACCATACATCCTCGGTAGGAATGTGCATCGTATAGCCTCCTGCCAATCCTCTTGGTATAATTGAAACCTCATGAACAGGGTCCTGCGTCGGCAAAAATCTGCTTACAACGGCATGACCTGCCTCATGATATGCCGTCAGCCTTCTTTCGTGCTCATTAACCTTTCTCGACTTCTTCTCAGTTCCGACGGCAACTCTCATAAGCGCATCGCTCAAATGCTTTTCCCTTATTGTTTTCTCGTTGCTTCTTGCCGCCAAAAGCGCCGCCTCATTAACAAGGTTTGCCAAATCAGCGCCCGTAAAGCCCGAAGTAATTTTAGAGATTTTTGATAAGTCAACCTCCTCACTTATCGGCTTTCCTTTGCAGTGAACCTTTAAAATTTCTTCTCTGCCTTTAGCATCGGGGGTGCCAACAACAATCTGCCTGTCGAAACGTCCCGGTCTTAGTAGCGCAGGGTCTAATATATCAGGTCTGTTTGTTGCCGCAATAATTATAACGCCTTGATTTTCTCCAAATCCATCCATCTCAACAAGCAATTGATTAAGAGTTTGCTCTCTTTCGTCGTGGCCGCCGCCCAATCCTGCACCTCTATGACGGCCAACCGCATCAATCTCGTCTATAAATACTATACTTGGGCTATTCTTTTTAGCCTGTTCAAACAAATCTCTTACTCTTGATGCACCAACGCCTACAAACATCTCAACAAAGTCCGAACCGCTTATAGAGAAAAACGGAACCTTCGCCTCGCCGGCAACCGCCTTTGCAAGCAAGGTTTTACCTGTTCCCGGAGGACCAACAAGCAAAACTCCTCTCGGAATTTTTGCGCCGAGCTCCGTAAACTTTTTCGGATTTTTTAAAAACTCAACAATTTCTTCAAGCTCCGCTTTTTCTTCATCTGCGCCCGCAACATCCGAAAATAAAACCTTATTTTTTGAATCGGACAGCATCTTAGCCTTACTCTTTCCAAAGCTCATTGCCTTGCCGCCGCCCTGTGCACGGCTCATAAACATAAAATACAAAAATACGAGCAACAAAACACTTCCCAGCATAGGAAGAATCGACAGCCACCAAGGTTGCTCCTCAGGCGCCTTTGTATCATACTTTTCAAGCTTTCCTTCATCTTCAAGCTGACTTTTTATTTCACTTCCCAAATCCTCGTTAAATACCAAAATATTAGGAACGTCAACCCTCATTATTTCGCCGTTATACAACTCCGCCTCAGCCTGATTATTGTCAAAAACAACAAGCGACTTAACATTTCCGTTTCTAATCTCTTGCTGCAAATCGGAATACACTTTTTTTTCTGCGACCTCTTGTGGCGATGTAAAAACATAAATCATTGCTATGATTGTTCCAAACACCGCTAAATAGAATAAAAATTTACTAAACCCACTTTTCAAAAACTATCCACTCCTTACTACTGCCTTTGATTTTAATAAATAGTTTTACAACAAATTATATCTTTTGCAAACAACATAGAAAATATTACCACAACATAATTTTTAATACAACATAAAACCATAAGGTTTCACAAATTATTCATAATTTGTTATTTTTCATATACAGACCTCTTTAAAACGCCTACATAAGGCAGATTGCGATGCTTCTCATCATAATCAAGCCCATATCCTACAACAAACTCATCAGGAATCTCAAATCCAACGTACTTTACATTAACGTCAACCTTCCTCCTTGACGGCTTATCCAAAATAGTACAAATTTCCAAGCTTTTTGGTTTTCTCATTCTAAGCATTTCGGTAAGATAGCTAAGCGTAAGTCCGCTGTCTATAATATCTTCAACAATCAAAACATTTTTTCCTTCAACTGAAGATTTTAAATCCTTTTCTATTTTAACCGCCCCTGAAGATTGAGTTGAGCTTCCACCATAGCTTGATGCACTCATAAAGTCAATTTCAACAGGCAACTCAAGCGCACGCATCAAATCAACCGAAAACATTACTCCGCCTTTTAAAATTGTTATAACTTCAATTGATTCTCCCTTGTAATCCTCATTAATCTGAGTCGCCAATTCACCTATACGCTTTTTTAACTGCTCACTTGATATTAACACCCTTTCAATATCCTCATGAATTCTCATGCTTCTCCCCCTCAGCACAGCTTATTTTAATTATTCTTTTTGTATTATCATCAACCTTGAATTTACTGCATCTTCTAAGATTGCAAACCCAAAGTATCTCATCTCCTGAAACGATTATTGGCATACCTTCCCTTTTTCTTTTATCTATCTTGCAATCTATAAACAAGTCCTTTAGCTTCTTTCTTCCTGCCTCTATTGCTATAATGTCTCCCTCTCTGCGATTTCTGACAATCAGCCTCTTGGCGCCAAGCTTATCATAATCAAAGTATACCAAGCCCTTTTCTTTTTTAAAATTCCCTTTCTCTTCGATTTCAGCTTGAATACTACACCCACATTCTGAAATCTCAAGCTTCTTGCCGATTTCAAGCTCATATTCATACGAAATTGTTTTTTCTGCTGTCTTTTTCTCAAATCTCAACTTTCCGTATGATGCAATAGCCTCAAAATCGTTGCATATCGTAACCTTTCCCTTTTTTAGCTTATCAATTCTCTCAATCGTTTGATAACCTATATCTAAAATACTTCCCCGATCTTTTTTTATAAAGCTTCGCAAAATACGATACCTTACTGCCTTATGAAGTCCTTCAAACTCAGAAAGTGAAATATACTCCCCATTTTCATCTTCAAAGATGCAACTCACCTCGCCTTTTTTTGCTTCACTGCATATAAAGTCATTTTCCAAACGCATAATCTCCGAGTTTTGAAACGCCGTTTTGCAAAAAGACGGATTAAGCTTTTCTTTTATATATTCAATAAGCTCAAGTCTTATTTTATTTCTCGTGTAATCCGCTGACAAATTTGTACTGTCCGTTACAAATTCCGCACCATTTTGCTCCAGATAACTAAGTATTTCGCTTTTTTCCATACAAATCAGAGGTCTTACTATTTTTCCTCTCTTTACGTCTATCCCGCAAAGCCCCTCCAACCCGCTTCCACGAATAAAATTCATCAAAAGCGTTTCAGAATTATCGTTTTTGTTATGTGCCGTTGCAATTTTATCAAACCCTAAGCTTTCGGAAAGCTCCTCAAAAAATCTATATCTTACCTCTCTTGCCGCAAGCTCAACGCTCTTTTTTTCATCCTTTGCAATTTTTAAAACATCAAATTCTCCAATATAGAGCTTAACTCCGAGTCGCTCGCAAAGAGCCTTACAAAAATTTTCATCCCGTTTCGCTTCTTCGCCACGTATTTTATGATTCACATGGCAAGCATATATATCAAGTTCAAGCTTTTTTGATAAAATCAAAGCATATAAAAGGCAAACCGAATCTGCGCCGCCCGACAAGCAGACAAGCACTTTATCTCCAATGTTAAAAAGCTCATTTTGTCTTGAAAAATCAATAAATTTTTCCTCAAACTTAAATTTTGCATCTTTCATTTAAAACAAACCTCTTATTCATCCTCATACTGCTTTTCTAAGTGCATAAACTTCGTATGCGAACCATCCCACCACAGCTTTATCGTTCCCGTTTCGCCGTTTCTATGCTTCGCTATTATACATTCTGCAATATTTTTATCAGGACTATCAGGATTATAATACTCATCTCTGTATAAGAAAATTACAATATCCGCATCCTGCTCAATTGCTCCCGATTCACGAAGGTCGGAAAGCATAGGTCTTTTATTTGTTCTTCCCTCCGGACCTCTCGACAACTGCGAAAGAGTTATAATAGGAATATTAAGCTCCTTAGCAAGAATTTTTAACGACCTCGAAATCTCCGAAACCTCTTGCTGACGATTGCCGTCGCTTCTGCCGCCGCCTTGCATAAGCTGCAAATAGTCGATTACAACAAGCCCAAGATTGTATCTCTGCTTTAATCTTCTGCACTTTGCCCTTATTTCGGAAACAGTAACTGCCGACGAATCATCTATAAAAATCGGTGCTTTTTCAATCTGCGCAAGATTTTCGCCAATTCTTATCCAATCATCCGCATCAAGACTTCCCTCTTTAAGCTTATTGCCGCTAACCATAGCTTCGCCGCATATAATTCTATTCGCAAGCTGTTCTCTGCTCATTTCCAAATTGAAAACTGCAGTTGTTACTCCGTTACGAATTGCCGCATTCTGCGCAATATTTAATGCAAAGCTTGTTTTACCCATTGCAGGGCGAGCCGCAATCAGAATAAGGTCGCTGTTTTGCAAGCCTGAGGTCATTTGGTCTAAATAACCAAAGCCCGTAGGAACGCCCGAAACCTTTCCCTTTTTCTCAGCCATTTCCTGCATCATATTAAAGCTTGTTCCAAGCACCTCTTTTATATGAATAATTCCTTGAGAATCCTTGTTTTGCAAAACATCAAAAATAATTTTCTCCGCTTCCTCAACTGCCGCTTCAACGCCGTTAGGTGCATCATATCCCAAATCTGCAATCTTTCCGCCTGCTTCAACCAGCTTTCTTAAAAGCGATTTTTGAGAAACAATTTCAGCATATTGAGAAATATTTGCCGTAGTCGGAACAGATCCCGCAACGGACGATAAATAATTAATTCCGCCAATCGCCTCAAGAATTCCATTCTGCTCAAGCAAATCCGCAACAGTTACAATGTCAATAGGTTGATTTGAGTTAAACAACACTTGCATTGATGCAAAAATATTCTTATTGTGTTCAAAATAAAAATCCTGTTCTTTTATTATTTCGCTAACAGCGGCAATGCTGTTCGGGTCAATCAATATTCCGCCGATAACTGCCTGTTCTGCTTCAACGCTGTACGGTATTGTTCTTCCAACAGCCTCCATCACACAAATCTCCCTTCAAAGTGTTATTCAGCCTCAATAACAACCTTCAATTTTCCTGAAATTTCAGGGTATACCTTAACATCAACCTCAAGAGTTCCGATGCTTTTAATTCCCCCGTCGGGAACAACAAATTTCTTCTTATCTATAACAATATGACACTGCATTTTAAGAGCTTCGGCAATATCTTTATTTGTTATTGAACCAAAAAGCCTGCCGCCTTCTCCTGCTTTTGCGCTAAGCTTAACGCTTAGAGTTGAAAGCTTTTCCTTTAGTGCAGTTGCTTCCTCAATTTCTTTTCCCTTGTGATATGCCGCAGCTTCCTTTTTTCCCTCAACCGCATTTATATTTGTTTTTGTTGCTTCAATAGCAAGCTTTTTAGGAAACAAGAAATTTCTTGCATAACCATCCGAAACCTCTTTTATATCTCCCTTTTTTCCCTGACCTTTAACGTCAGCCTGTAAAATAACCTTCATTTACAATTCATCCTTTCTCCACCAAGGAACATAATTTTTCTTTGAACATAATCTTTTCTTACTTGATTTCTCTTTCAATAAAATATTCTTCAACCGCAGCCTCAATCATAGCTGCCGCAGTGTCAATAGTTACCTCGCTAAGCTGAGCTCCCGCAACGGTCATATGCCCGCCGCCGCCGATTTTCTCTGCAATAACCTGAACATTTATCTTTTCCCATGAACGTGCACAAACATTTATATATCCGTTGCCTACGGTTGCAACAAATGCAGCTTCAACGTTTTCAATTTTCAAAAGCTCATCCGCCGCCTGTGCCGCAACTAATCCTGAATCCTCGATAATTCTGTCGCACAAAGCCAAAACAACATTATCCTTTATAAACCTTGCGTTCTTAACTATCTCAGCTCTGTTTGAATAATGAGTCATATCAACTTGGAACATCTTTTTAACATTAATCGGGTCAACGCCGTGTTTTCTCAAAAACGATGCCGCATCAAATGTTCTCACACCCGTTTTAAAGGCAAAGTTTTTCGTATCCATACAAATTCCCGCATAAAGAGCCTCCGCCTCTGCCTTTGTCAGCGAAACTCGGTTATCCATATACTGCAAAAGCTCTGCAACAAGCTCACTTGTTGACGATGCATACGGCTCATGGTAAACAAGCGAACAATTTTCAATAAAGTCTGTACTACGCCTATGATGGTCAATCAAAACAATTTCTCCCGCATTTTCCATCAATTTCGGATTTTCCAAAAGAATAGGTCTGTGCGCATCAACAACAATCAAAACCGTATCCTTATTTACAAACTGCTCCGCTTCCTCAGGCGATACAAACATTTCTTCGTAATCGACTTCGCTCCTGAGCCCCTCAATAACCTTGTCAACCGACAAATTATGTGCACCGCAAACAATTTTAACCGGCTTGTTCCTGTTTTTTACACCTCTCGCCAAGCCAATCGCCGCTCCAATAGAGTCAAGGTCAGGATTTTTGTGCCCCATTATTACAACATTAGCTTTACTTACAATAAGTTGCCTTAAAGCCTCTGCAATAACTCTTGACTTAACTCGCGTGCTCTTCTCATACTCTTTAGTTTTTCCGCCGTAAAACCTGAATTGCTTTTCATCTTTTACGACCGCCTGGTCTCCGCCTCTGCCAAGCGCCATATTGAGGGCATTTCTTGAGTATTCATCATTCGTATTTATGTGCTCTCCGCCGCAGCCTATTGCTATACTCATCGTTGCGGCAGATTTATTTCCAACATTTATCTCTCTCACTCTGTCTAAAAGCTCGAATTTTTTATCGATAAGAAGCTGCAAATTCTTATGCTCAAAAAAGAGCATATATCTGTCTCTTTCCGTCTTTTTAAGAATTCCGCCAAGTGGCTTTGCCCACTCATTTACTCGCTGGTCAATCTTAGAAATAAGCCTCGGCTTTGCCCAGTCCTCCATGCCGTTTAACACGTCATCGTAATTATCAATCATAATTATTCCGACATCAAGCTTTTCTTCCTGATACTTTTGTTCAAGCTCTTTTTGATACGTTTCGTCCTGCCAATACAATAAAACTAAATATTCTCCATCCTTCTTCGCATCAGGCTTTATAATACTTCCCATAACCTTATAGCAATGCTCGTTATAATTAATCTCCATTGCAACGTCTTCTGTCATTCTTAAAACGTCGCTCCATCTGAGCTGAGGAATTACATCGGAAATATATTTTTCAAACAAAACCTCTCCGCCTACAATTTTTGAAAAACCTTGATTATACCACGAAACCTTTCCGTCCAAATAAACAACAACCATAGGGAAAGGAAAGTTTACAAGCGATTCCTTTGTTGCGGTATCCATATGTTCGTTAAGCTGGAAAACGTAATCGGAAACATCGGTTGTTCTCCTACGCTTTTCAAGATATTTTAAAAGAATAAGCACCGCAAATAAAACAGCCTCCGCAACAGCGAGATATTTCAAATTCTTATTAGTGCCCGAAATTAAATATGTTATAACTGCACATATAAGTATACACCACGTCGCAACAGACGATGCTTGATAAAGTCTATTAATAAACCTTTTATTTTTCGCCCTTATATTACCATTCATACGAATTACTTCACCCCTTTAAGCTTTCGGAAATCCGCAAAAGCATCAACAACACCAATTATGACCGCCGTAGGCATCAAGAATAACATCCCCATAAAAAGCACCAAATACAAAATCGCCTTTTTCCCCTTAGAGCTGAAATTTCCTTTTCGATTTATGTAAAAAACGCCGATACTAAGTGCACAAACGCAGAAAAACGCCGCAAAACAAATCCACATTGCAAACGCCGCCGCACCAACTACCTGATTTTTCGCAGTTACATAAACTATAAGCGAAACAATCATCATAACAACCGTCGTCTTATCTGCTTTAATTTCAGAAAACTTGCAAATCGCATCGCATACATTGCTTTTAGCAACGCTCATCATTTTCTTAAGCACCGCAATTGAAATATACACATTGGTTGCAAGAACCATAAGAATTGTTGACGGAACAACTCCCATAAGCGAAAAATCAACCATTTGCGAAATATCGCTATCCGAAACGCCAACAAGCATCTCCTTCATTTCAGGCTGCATCATCATATTCTTTATGTTATCGCCCATTTGGCTAATCATAAGCTTAATATCCGAGATGCGAAATCCCTCAATATTCAAAATCTGAGTTGCTGACAAAAAGATTGCAAAAGCAAGCAGATTTCCCAGAATTCCCGCAGCACAAACGCCAAGCAGTCCTCCTCGCTGCTTGATTGCGAGGCACATAAACAGCGCCGCAATATATATCATAGTTCCGCCCGCAGAAATAAATGTAAGCCTTAACATACAATCTGCTAAATAAACAATCAGCGACGCTAATACCGCTCTTGCAAAGCTCTCCCTGAGCATAATAAAGCAGAGTGCCCCAGTAGCAAACGCCATTCCGAGTGCCGCAAAGCCTAATATATAAAACACAGCCATCGAAACAATCATAAATCCGCAAGCCAAAAAATATTCCTTTGCTTGATTTTTCATTAATACACCTCTCTGAAAGTTTGCTAAAAAACTGCAAAACCACCAACCTATAACTCTACAATTTTACATTGTACCACAAATCCTATACAATTGTCAAATATTTATTGCTTCTATTCACTTTTTACCACATTTGTTTATTTATTTTCTTAATATATCAGCACCAATAGACTTATACATCAGCTTAGTATCAAGCCCATGCGACAAAATTATCCAAAGCTTCATATACATTGCCACATTCGCCGCAAACGGCAAGGCACAAAGCCCAAGCTTTTCATATTCCCTTGTACTGTCATAAATATTTTTATCTGCATTTCCCAAAAGGTATATATTTATATTGTTTCTTCTTAATTCTTCGCAAAACTTTTCAAGAGATAAGCTATTAGTGCAAACAGTTCCCGAATGAAAGCTCTCATGCAAAACAGCTTTCGTTTTTTTAGAAATGTCAGGATATAAGAAGTTTGGATATGGCCTTATAATCTGAATAAAACATTCGTCGTCGCAATTCAAAGCGCCAAAGCCTTCTGCCTCGTCATCAGTTTCAAAATAGTTTTTGTTTTTAACAAAACAATTTTTGTCAAAATATCCGTAATACTGTCCGCATAAGCTCTCTATCCTATTTGAAAATTCGCTATGCCGCAAAAGGCGGCTTGCCCTATGAACCTTCGTTTCTTCGCCACTATTTGAGCTCATTACAAAAACGCCCTTACCGCCTTTTTGACAAATAAAGCTTACCGCATAAAAAAAGTTATCTACGCCATTTTGCCTATCATCTGTTAAAATATAATCGCTTGATACAAAGACAACAGGCTTGCATAAATTACCAAGGGAATACGAAATAGCCGCCGCCGAATATTGTAGCGTATCCGTTCCATGCGTAATAATTATCCCATCATAGTCTTTTTTGATATTTTCAAAAACGCATTCTGACAAGCAATTGATATTTTCTCCGTTCAGATTTTCGCTAAGAACCATATATGGGCACTCTGTTTCAAATAATACATCATAAACCCTTCTTTTTTCATACATATCCAAAAGCACATATTTTCCCGCTTCATCAGGCTTAACATAACCGTCCGCCATAGTCAGACTTCCAATTGTTCCTCCTGTAAATATAACAAGAATTTTCATATTTTCTCCCTTTTACAATTTATTTTAAATTTTTTTTGCACCATTCACCAACAGGGCATAAATCACACTTAGGTACTCTTACGCAAAACTCTCTGCCGAGCATAACAAGCCTATGGCAAAAATCCGAGCCCTTCTCAGGCGGGATTATTTTTTTTAAATCAAATTCAATCTTTGTCGGGTCTGTATTTAACGTCAGTCCCATTCTTTTGCTAAGCCTTTTACAATGAGTATCAACAACTATACAAGGTTTCCCAAAAACATCTCCAAGCAAAAGATTTGCAATCTTTCTTCCGACGCCGGGAAGCTTTATCAATAAATCAATATCGTCAGGCACTTCTCCGCCAAATTCTTCACAAATCATTTTTGCCGCTCCTATTATGTTTTGAGCTTTATTGTTGTAAAAACCTGTGGACTTAATATAGCCTATAAGTTCAGTTTTATCGGCTTTTGCAAAATCATAAACAGTTTTGTATCTTTCAAACAGTGCGGGAGCTACTATATTGACCCGCTTATCTGTACACTGCGTTGCCAGAATTGCAGAAACCATAAGCTCCCACGCATCAACTCTGTAATCAAGCGAGCACTCCGCTTCAGGATAAAATTTTTCAAGCTGGGAAATAAGATTTTGCGCTCTTTCTCTCTTAGTCATAAAAACACCACCTATAATTAATTATATATTTTTTCACTCTTAATATCAAGCTTTGAAAAAAAAATTTTTATCTTTTTTCAATTAACACTTGAAATCCAATTAAAATAACAGTATAATATATTTGTGGGGGGTTTTGCCTCATCTGTTAAAATTAATAAGAATAATTATACATAAAGAGAGGAATGGTCAAATGTTTCATTTTGAAAATCTAGTTAAAACAGACCCTGAAGTTAGCGAGGCTATTGCAAAGGAAATCGGCAGACAGCAAAATAAAATCGAGCTTATTGCATCGGAAAACTTTGTTAGCCGCTCAGTTATAGAGGCTATGGGAAGCCCGCTTACAAACAAATATGCAGAAGGTTATCCCGGTAAGCGTTACTACGGCGGATGCGAATATGTAGATATTGTTGAAACGCTTGCAATTGAGCGTGCAAAAGAAATTTTTGGTGCAGAACACCCAAATCTTCAGCCGCATTCAGGTGCTCAGGCTAATATG
>JAZNSA010000073.1:0-26808 GCA_045590935.1 Clostridia bacterium
ATTTATGACTTGAGATTGGGAGATACTATTAAGCCTGTTTTTGAGGACGGCAAGCTTAGAGCCTTCAAGTACGGAAAGTATATTCCGCCGTCAAGCTTTAACGGAAAAATCTCAAAGATTAACGCTGATGAAAATATTATAACAATAGTTGTTGATGAAGAGCTAAAAGAGATTGTTTTAAATGAAACAACTATGATAGTAAATTATAAAACTGCTGAAAAAATGACTATTAAAGATTTGAAGATTGGTGATGAGATTATTGTAGCAGGAGAGCATGTTGATGATGTATTTGTGCCTGTAAGCATTGTTCTTTAAGCTACGGAATTAAAATGGCATAGCTGCTTATTTTAATATTTAAAAATATGATAAAGAGCTGCTGTTTTTAAAATTGCAGCTCTTTAATTTTTTAGGAGATAGTTTATGCAAACAATAGGAATTGTTTTAAAAGTGAATAATGAAAATTCTTGTGAGGTTAGCGTTGCAAGGGTTAGTATGTGCGGAGAAAATTGCGGGGCGTGCAAGGGTGGATGCAAGCCGAGCGATAAGGTTGTATGTGCTGATTGCTCAAATTTTGATTTGAAGGCGGGCGACAGGGTCGTTTTGTCTACAAATTCAAACTACGTTCTTTTAAGTGCGTTTTGCGTGTACGTGTTGCCGCTTTTTGCGTTGGTAGCGGGGTGGTTTGTTGGCTCAGCAATTTTTGACAAAGAAATTTTTATAATCTTTTCTGCTATTTGCTTTCTTATTTTTTTCTTTTTAATTGTCAACTTTGCCGATAAGAAGATAAAAAAACGAAAAAAATGCGCAATAAGTGTGTCTAAAGTGTTGCACAAATGAAAAAAATGTGGTATTATTAAATAATATAGAGAATTTTGATAAATTAAATTTTATAAAGGTGGTTAATGTGAAAAAAAGAATTCATATTTTCACAGGGCATTTTGGTAGCGGAAAAACTGAAATTGCAATAAATTATGCTTTGCAGCTTGCAAAGGCGGGAAAGAAAACTATAATTGTTGATTGCGATATAGTGAACACATATTTCAGAACGCTTGATGCAAAATCGATTTTAGAAGAAAATAATATAAAGGTTATAGCGCCTACCTTTGCTAATACCAATTTGGAAATGCAGATGATGCCAAGTGAGGTTTTATCGGTTTTTGAAAAAAAGGATACTGAAATAGTGTTTGACGTTGGCGGCGATGAGGACGGTGCGTTTGCGCTCGGTGGGCTTAAGCGGTTTTTTGAGCGTGAAGGCTATGATATGTACTTTGTTGTTAATACTTGCAGACCGCTGACAGATAACGTTATGGATACGCTGGTATATATGGATGAGATTGAAAGGGCATCAAGGCTTAATATAACGCATATTATAAACAATGCAAATCTTGCGGGTGAAACAGTTGCTGAAAATCTATATTTGGCAGACAGGATTGTTCGTGAAATTGCAGAAAAGACAAGGCTTGAATACAGCTTTGTTTGCGGAATGCCTGAAATTTTAGAAAAGCTTGACAAATCAAAGCTTTCCTGCAAAGAATTTTTTGAAATAAAAAGGTTTTTAAAACTTGATTTTTAACCAAGTTTATATAAAATAAATGTTTTTACAAATATAAGAAAGGGTTTGATACTATGGCAAAGGTTGTTTTTGATGTGGACAGATGTAAGGGCTGCGAGCTTTGTACAACGGTTTGTCCTAAAAAAATTGTTAGTATGAGTAGTGAAAAAATGAACGCCAAAGGATTTTATCCGGCGCAGGTTACAGAGCCGGAGAAATGTATTGGGTGCGCTTTCTGTGCAACAATTTGTCCGGATAGTGCTATTGAAGTTTATAAAGATTAAGTGGAAGGAAGGTAGAAAAGATGGCAGATAAAGTTTTGATGAAGGGTAATGAAGCATTGGCAGAAGCCGCTATCCAAGCGGGCTGTAAGCTTTTCTTCGGATACCCGATAACTCCGCAAACGGAGCTTGCGGCTTATATGGCAAAGAAAATGCCTAAGGTTGATGGCTTGTTTTTACAGGCTGAAAGTGAAGTTGCGGCAATAAATATGGTATATGGAGCAGCGGGTGCAGGTGCACGTGTTATGACAAGCTCATCAAGCCCCGGAATAAGCTTGAAGTCCGAGGGAATAAGCTATATAGCAGGAGCAGACCTTCCTTGCGTAATAATTAACATTGTCAGAGGCGGCCCCGGTCTTGGCGGTATTCAGCCTGCTCAGTCTGATTATTTTCAGGCAACAAAGGGAGGCGGACACGGAGATTATCATTTGATAGTTTTGGCACCAAGCTCTGTTCAGGAAATGGTGAATTTGACTTCTCTTGCATTTGATTTAGGAGAGATTTATCGTATGCCTGTTATGATTATGGGCGATGGTATGTTAGGTCAGATGATGGAGCCGATAAGCTTTGAAAATGTTGAAAAACGTGAGGTTCCTGAGAAGGATTGGGCAACAACAGGAACAAAGATGGAGAGAAAGAGAAATATTATAAATTCTCTCTATATAACGCCTGAGGAGCTTGAGGATTTGGTTATCGAGCGTGAGAAGCGTTATGATATAATCAAAGAAAAGGAAGCTATGTGCGAAGAATATAAAACAGAGGATGCCGATTATATTATTGCTGCTTACGGAACAACTGCAAGAATTGCTAAAAATGCAATTGAAACGTTGAGAAGTGAGGGAATAAAGGTTGGTCTTATTCGTCCTATTACGTTGTGGCCATTCCCAACTGAAGCGTTTAAAAAGGCGGCTGATAAGGCAAAGGCTTTCCTTTCTGTTGAAATGAGTACAGGTCAAATGGTTGAGGACGTACGCCTTGCTGTAAACGGCAAAAAGGATGTACACTTCTTTGGAAGAACAGGCGGTATGGTTCCATCACCTGCTGAAATTATAGCAAAAATCAAAGAAATAGACGGAGGTGTTTCAAATGACTAAAGTATATTCCAGACCACACGCTTTAAGCGATGTTGCACTGCATTATTGCCCTGGTTGCACACATGGAGTAATTCATAAGCTTGTTGCGGAGGTTATTGATGAATTAGGAATAGAGGGCAAAACAATCGGAGTTGCACCTGTTGGATGTTCCGTATTTGCTTATAACTATTTTGAGTGTGATATGCAGCAGGCTGCTCACGGACGTGCACCGGCTGTTGCAACGGGTATAAAGAGAGCAAATCCTGACAATGTAGTTTTCACATATCAGGGCGACGGTGATTTGGCTGCTATCGGAACGGCTGAAACAATTCATGCCGCTACAAGAGGTGAGAACATAACTGTTATTTTTGTAAACAATGCAATTTACGGAATGACAGGCGGTCAGATGGCACCAACCTCGCTTGTTGGCCAGATTACTCAAACAACCCCTTACGGAAGAAAAACTGAAACTCAGGGATATCCGATAAAGGTTTGTGAAATGCTCTCAACTCTTGAGGGAACGGCGTATGCTGAGCGTGTAAGCGTTGATAATATTAAAAATATTAAAAAGGCGAAAGCGGCAATCAAAAAGGCTTTTGAAAACCAAATAAACAAAAAGGGCTTTTCTATCGTTGAAGTGTTATCAACTTGTCCGACAAACTGGGGACTATCTCCTGTTGAGGCTTTGGATTGGCTAAGAGATAACATGATGGATGTATATCCTTTGGGAGTATACAAGGATAAGGGAGGCGACAAATAATGACAAAAGAATTAGTAATTGCAGGATTTGGTGGTCAGGGCATACTCTTTATGGGTAAGGTTTTGGCATACGGTGGACTTATGAGTGGCAAAGAGGTTTCGTGGCTTCCGTCATACGGTCCTGAAATGAGAGGCGGTACGGCGAATTGTCATGTTATAGTTTCTGATACGCCTGTTGGCTCTCCTATTATAACAAATCCGTCAATGCTTATTGCAATGAATAAGCCATCTCTTGACAAGTTTGAAAATGCGGTTGTTCCGGGAGGAACAATTGTTATTGACAGCTCTTTGGTAGACCGCAAGGTTGAAAGAGATGATGTGAATGTGTTTTATATTCCTGCAACGCAGATGGCATTGGATAATAAATCGCCAAAGCTTGCAAATATGATTATTATGGGTAAGCTAATAAAGGAGACGGGTATTCTTTCTTATGATGAGATGAAGGTTGGTCTTGCGAAATGCGTTCCTCCAACAAAGCCTGAGCTTCTTGATTTTAACCTTAAGGTTATCGATTTAGGATATAATTTTAATTAATAAATCTTATAGCTTTTAAAATTTCATATTATAAAAATTGGCACATCTTTCAAAGCTGAAGGGTGTGCCTGTTTTACAGAAAAACATCTAAAAAGCTTAAAGGCATATTTTTTAATACTCAAAAATATTTTTGTGCAAAATGGATATAGACAAAGCTGAAAAAAGAGTGTATAATGTGTATGCATTAGATATTGAGAAGGGGGTATATTTTATGTTTAAGTTATGTAAAAGTATACTTTGTTTAATATTAATTTCAATGATGTTTTTAACTGCGTGCAGTAACAATAAAACAGAGCAATCCAAGCAGCCTACGCCAACTCCGATTGTTGAAGAAACTCCGCAGCCTACAACAGAGCCTCAGCCGCAGGTTGATGCCCCAAGGGTTGAAAATGTTGTGGAGCGTGGAAAATGTGCAAGCGATATGAGTTGGGAGTTCGGCGATGACGGATTGCTTGTTATATTCGGAAGCGGAGATATGGATAATTATAATTATGCGGCGAATGTTGCAGCGCCGTGGGCAGCTTTGGAAGTGAAGAAGGTTGTTATCCACGAGGGTGTAGCTTCGATAGGAAATTGCGCTTTTTATAATATGAAGCAAATAGCTGAGATTAGTATTCCCCAAAGTGTTAAAAAATGCGGTTATGATGCATTTTTTGCAACCGAGTGGATTTTAGCAAATCAAGAACAGTTCGTAGTTGTAGGCGACGGCGTTTTGGTTAAATATAATGGTGCAAGCGCAGAGGTTACAATTCCTTACGGCGTTAAATATATTTCAAATGCATTTGTTAAGGAAGATGAGTTTTCGGTTGATATAACCGGTGTGAAGATGCCTGACAGTGTTGTTGAAATTGGAAACTATGCGTTTTATTCATGTAAATTTTTAAATAGCGTTAAGTTTTCAAATGCAGTAGTTTCAATTGGAAACGGAGCTTTCGAGGGAAGCGGATTAAGAAAAGAGATTGTTTTGCCGTCTACTGTTGAGTATATTGGCAGAAATGCGTTTGCTAACTGTGTGGAGCTTTACGGAATAATACTTCCCGAAAATCTTAAAAAAATAAGCGAAACTGCTTTTGCGTACAGTAATTTGAATACAATAGCCATTCCCGCTTCGGTTGAAGAAATAGGATATAATCCTTTTGTTGGGTGTGGAGTTTTAAACAGAATTGAAGTAAGTGAGCAAAATCAATTTTTTGCAAGCGATGAGAAAGGTATTTTGTATACAAAAGATATGTCAACGCTTGTGGTTTGTCCTACGGCTATCAGCGCAAAGGAAATCATTGTTCCTGAAACGGTTAAAAACATAAGCGATGGTGCGTTTTATAAATGTGCAGGTGTGTCGTCGGTTGTCTTGCAAGGAGAGATTAGCTATATTGGTAAAAATTCATTTGAGCCAACAATGGTTATAAGCTCCAAGGATAATTCGTATGTTCACGACTATGCGTTGGAAAACGGTATTCCGTTTAGAAGAATATAATTAAAAAGCAAGGCTATACCGACGAATTTTCGCTTGTATAGCCTTTTTTAGTACCTATAACTCGATTTTCTGTGAAACTATTACTTCTTACTTATTACTTTCTAAAAATTTCTCAGTTTAAGTAATAAGTAAAAATTCCCCATTCTTACGAATGAGGAATTTTTTGTGAGGCTAACCGCCCTCAAACTTGCCTAATATCCGTATTGGATTTCTCCAACAATAATATTTTAACACATATTATGGTAAAAATCAAGAATTGTGTAAAAACAATGGGGCAAATTATTTAATTCGTTTTATAAGTTTTAAGATTTTTTTGCTTTATCTTCCCTTTAAAATAGGAGAAAGCTTTTTATATGTCAAAAGAGTTATAAGAGAAATAATAATTCCTTTGGCAAATGTAAAGGGAAGGTTAAATGTTAAAAGCCCTTTAACGAGGTTGTCAGCGAAGGGACAAATTTTACTATACATTCCAACGATTACCTCATAAGGAAGCATTGCCTTCATATAAAAAGGATATGTTATAAAATAATTTATAGGAAAGCTTACAAGCGTCATAACAATTGTTCCAATCAAAGAGGCAACAATTGCAGCTTTCTTAGTTTTATGTTTTTGATATATTAAGCCTGCGGTTAAAACAAAGCTTGCGCCTACTAAGAAATTTGCAAGTTCCCCAACTCCTGCGGTTGCCGTTTTGTATACACAAATTAAATTTTTTGCAAGACATACCAAAACACCCCACCAAGGACCGAGCGAAAATGCACCAATAAGTGCAGGAAGCTCGCCTAAGTCAAATTTCAAATACGGCGGCAAAAAGGATAAAGGAAATTCCAAATGCATCAATATTACCGCAATTGCTGATAACATAGATGCCACTGCCATTTTTCTAACACTTTTTCTCATAAAAAACACCATCCCAATTTTTAAAAAATTTACGCCAATAAATAAACAAAAGAGCGCACGCCCATGATAACAGGGTATGCGCTCACACAAACAAAAATTATGTGCACAATAATTTTTTTCATCCGGACTATAACCGTCGGCTTCGGAGTTTAACCGAATCTGCCAATGCACAAGGCGCATCAGCTCGTGGGCTTTACCACCGGTAGGGAATTGCACCCTGCCCCAAAATCATCTGCAAATGTATTATAACACCATAAAATGGATTTGTCAACCTTTTATTATTTGTTATCGTTGTTTCTTATTTCAACACGTTTGATTTTTCCGCTTGTTGTTTTAGGCAATTCGTCAACAAACTCAACTATTCTCGGGTATTTATAAGGAGCGGTTGCGTGCTTAACGTGCTCTTGAAGCTCTTTTATAAGCTCGGGAGACGGAGAATAATTTTTTGTTAAAACAATAGTTGCCTTAACAACCTGGCCGCGAATAGGGTCGGGAGCCGCTGTTATTGCACATTCAAGAACCGAGGGGTGCTCCATTAATGCGCTTTCTACCTCGAATGGTCCAATACGATAGCCTGAGCATTTGATAACGTCATCCGCTCTGCCGACAAACCAAAAATAACCTTTTGAATCACGCCATACTATATCGCCTGTGCGATAAAATTTGCCGCCCAGCTTTGCTTTTGTTGCCTCAGGGTCGTTAAACATAGCACAAACAAGACCTGTTGGCATATATTTATCTATATCTCTTACAACGAGCTCGCCCTCTACACCAACGTCGCATGATTCGTCGTTTTCGTCTATAATATCTATGTTATAAAGAGGGGAAGGCTTACCCATAGAGCCGGGGTTTGGCTCAAAGCCGTCAAAGTTTGCAACTAAAACCGATGACTCAGACTGACCGAAGCCCTCGCACATACGAAGCCCTGTAAGCTCGTACCACTTATTATAAACTTCGGGATTAAGCGGTTCGCCTGCCGTACAACAATGAGTTATAAAGCTCAAATCATATTTTGATAAATCCTCCTGAATCATAAAACGGAAAATAGTAGGAGGGGCACAAAACGTTGCAGGCTTATATTTTACAAGCTTTTCAAGGAGATTATGCTGATTGAATTTTATCATATCATACGCAAAAATTCCTGCTCCTGAAATCCACTGACCATATATTTTTCCCCAGCCGAATTTTGCCCAACCTGAATCTGAAACAGTCATATGAAGCTTATTATCAACAACCTTTTGCCAATATTTAGCAGTAACTATATGACCTAACGGATATGTATGGTTATGAGCAACCATTTTTGGCATACCTGTTGTGCCTGAGGTGAAATATGTTAAAAATACTTCATCGTTGTGAGTTGCATCTTCGCCTGTTGGTCTTTCAAAAACATCGCTCATCGGCTCTATTGCTTCTGAAAAGCTAATCCAGCCATCTTTTTTGCCATCTACTATAATTTTATGCTTTAGAGTTGTGCTTTCAAGAGCGGCAAGCTCGGCTTGCTCAATTATATAATCGTCGTTAACAACGATATTTACGCTGACTCCTGCGGCGTTGTTTCTGTACGCAATATCCTTTTTTGTAAGCTGCAGGGATGCAGGAATAAGAATTGCACCGATTTTATGAAGAGCAACTGCACAAAACCAATATTCATAGCGTCTGCGAAGTATGAGAAGAACACGGTCGCCCTTTTTTATACCAATGCTTTTAAAAAAGTTTGCAGTTTTGTTTGAATATTTTTTAATATCTGCGAAGGTATATTTCTTTTCTAAGCCGTCATCGTTGCACCAAACGAGCGCAACCTTGTTTTCGTCATATTCTGCCCACGCATCAACAACGTCAAATCCGAAATTAAAGTTTTCGGGAACGTTTAGTTTGTAATTGGATTTGAAATCCTCATAAGATTCAAATTCTGTTCTATCTAAAAATTTATGCAATAACATTAATAATACACGCCTCTCAATAAGTTTAAATTTTCTCGGCTATTACTGTGAGAAATTTTGCTTCTTTTCCGTTTAACGCTTGCTGACCGTGAGGAAGCGTTGAATCGAAATAAACCGAATCACCCTCGTTTAGCACAACTGTTTCGTTGCCAATCTCAACTAAAACCGTACCCTCTAGTACATAGTTGAATTCCTGACCGCTGTGGGTAACAAGTGTGTGATTTTTGTTATCGGGAGCAACTGTTACAAGCATAGGCTCCATAAACCTGTTTTTAAATTTATGACCCAAGCTTTCAAAATGGTAACCGGGGTATCTGTCAACATTTATGCCAGCTCCCTTTTTTGTCATACAAAATGTATTTAATTTTGGACTTTTCCCTGTAAGAATTTCAGAAAAATCAACAGAAAACATATTTGCTAATTTATAAATGACACTTATTGGAATATCTTCGCCGCATTCTTCGTATTGGATATACTTTTCTTCGCTAACACCTAAGGTTTTTGAGGTTTCTTCGATGCTATATCCGCATATTTCTCGCAATTCTTTTATACGGACGGCAATCATTTTAAGTTCCTCTGTCATAAAATCAATCCCTTCATAATAGCTTTAATGTATCCATTATATATGTTTTTCACAAAAAAATCAAGAGTTTATAAAATATGTGCGGGGTTTTTTTCGACCAAAAAACTTTTTTTTATATAAATTGAGCAAAAAACATTCATAAATATTAATTTATAGTAATAATCTGCATAATTTTGTTGACAAATGTATTTGGTAAGTGGTATGATATTATTGGTGATGAATAATGATTAACAGAGCTGTAGGAAGAAGAATTAAAGAGCTTAGAGAAAAAACAGTTTTTACAACTTCGTATATTGCAAAATATTTGAATGTCAGTGAAGAAGCGTATGAAAAAATCGAATTGGGAACATACAAGGGAAAAGATGAGCTTTTTATTATAGTCGTGCTTTCGTATCTTCACGGGGTAAGTGTAGATTATATTTTGGGCAGAGTTGATGAGTATGGCAAGAAAACATTCAGAAACGATGAGGAAGCCGTTGCATTCCTTGACAATGAAGCTGATGTGGAAGAGAAGGACTAAAGCTGTGGCTTGGGAAAATGAAAATAGCCGAAAAATAGTTGTTATTTGGAGGGAAATATAGTGAAAAGAAGAGAAAAAACAAATTATTATCTTGACATAGCGCAAGCTGTTGCAGAGAGGGGAACGTGCCTTAGGCGAAAGTTTGGCAGCATTATTGTTAATAATGATGAAATAATTTCAACGGGCTATGCGGGCGCGCCGAGAGGAAGAAAAAACTGTAGCGATTTAGGGATGTGTATGCGTGAAAAGCTTAATATTCCTCGTGGCGAGCGGTATGAGCTGTGCAGAAGTGTGCACGCTGAGGCGAATGCAATAATAAGTGCATCAAGAAGTGAAATGATGGGCGCAACGTTGTATATTGTTTGTGTAGACCCAAGTGTTGGCGGAATTGTTGGCGGAACGAATTCTTGCGCAATGTGTAAAAGACTTATAATAAATGCGGGAATAAGCAAGGTCGTTGTCAGGGACAGTATAGATGATTTCAGAGTTATAAATGTTGAAGAATGGTTGGAAAAAGATGACTCCTTAAGCGGTATTTTTGGATATTGAGGAACTTTGGAATTACTAAAAAAACATTGACAAACAGAGATGTTTGTGCTATACTTAACTTGTTATTGTTTTTTGTGTGAGGTGTTGAATTATTTATGAAACAGAATATAAGTTTAATGGATATTTTGAAAATGTGCTTGAAGCATTGGCTTCTCATTTTAGCACTGGCTATTGCAACAGCTGTTTTGGCGTATGTCTACAGCGTTTATTTTGCTACACCAATGTACGAATCAACCGGTCAGCTTAACATTTCTAACAGAACTGCTGAATCGACGAGGGTTACAGAGGTCGTAACAACGGACTTGGCATCAAGAGAAAGATTGGCTCCGACTTTTATAGAAATTATGAAAAATGATACGTTTTTGAACAAAGTGAAGAATATGGGCAATTTTGATTTGTCTACCGCTGCAATCAGGGGGATGATTGAATTTGAACAACCCGAAGAAACTTCTCTTATAAATCTTAGCGTTAAGTCGACAAGTGCGAAGCAGGCGTATTTGGTAGCGCAAGAGATTTTAAAGCATGCCCCGTTATATCTTGAAAGTGAAGTCGGAGGAACGGATGTAAAAACAATTCAAGAAGCAGAACTTGCTACAAAGCCATATTCGCCAAATATTCCCAAGAATGTTTTGATTGCCGTTTTGGCAGGGTTATTTATTGGAGTTTTAGCTGCGGTTGCTATAGAAGTTCTTGATAAGAAGATTAATACTTCTGAGGGGCTTGAGGAAAGATACGGATATCCGATTTTGGGCGAGATACCTAATTTGCGCGGCGGTAGAGGTAGCGGAGTTTATTGATTGGTAAGAGAAAATGAGAGTATTAAGGAGTAAACAGATGATTTTCAAAGGAAAAAAAGAAGAGGCTAAACCAAAGCCACATTTTCATAGAAGTAAGTTAATTTTGAGTGATGATACTGCATTTGTAGCAAAGGAAAGCTATAAGGCGGAGAGAACGAATATAATATTTTCTTTACCAAACGATGGCGGATGTAATGTGGTTTTATTTACAAGCTCAATACCAGGAGAGGGTAAGACAACGACCTGTGTAAATACGGCACTGTCTTTTGTTCATATAGGAGCTCGTGTCTTAATTGTAGAAGCCGATTTAAGGCGTCCGAAGGTTTGCGAGTGCTTTAAAGTGCAGTATGAGGTTGGGCTTTCGTCCGTTTTGAGTGGAGTTGCAAAGCTTAAGGATGCTGTATATCATATTAAAGATGAGAACATTGATGTGTTGCCAGCGGGAGCTGTACCTCCAAATCCTACGGAACTTCTTTCTTCTGCAAGAATGGAAGCTGTATTGGATGAGTTGAAAAAAGATTATGATTATATTTTCATTGATACTCCTCCTGTTAATACTGTTACGGATGGCGTACTTCTTACAAAATATGTAACAGGAACTATTGTTGTTGTAAGAAATGGGTATACGACAAGGCAAGCGTTGGACAAAGCGATAAATTCGCTTAAGTTTTCAAATGCAAAGGTACTTGGTTTGATTATAAATGAAGCATCTATATCCAGAAGCTATACGAGATATAAAGGATATAGGAAATATGGGCAATATGGGCAATATGGTTATGGATATGGATATGGGTATTATGGAAGGTCGGATAAGAAAAACAAAAAAGGAAAGGCAGCAAAAAAATCATGATTGATTTTCATTGTCATTGCTTGGCAGGTATGGATGACGGAGCGAAAAGCGTTGAGGAAAGTGTTTCTATGCTTGAGCTTTTGAAGGAGCAGAACGTGTCTGACGTTGTTGCAACGCCTCATTTTGTGCCCGGTGAGATGAATGTTGACAGGTTTTTGGAAAAAAGGAGAATGGCTTTTGAGTCGATAAGACGGTTGTGCCCAAGTGAGATTAATATAATTTTGGGCGCAGAAGTTTTTTTGTCGCCTGAGCTTATGAATATGGATGATGTAAGTCAGCTTTGTATAGGAAAAACGAGGTGCATTTTGATAGAAATGCCGTTCCAATCGTGGCAACAGTGGATGTTTGATATAATCGAAGATATAAGAAGCAAGGAGTTTATTCCCATAATTGCGCATGCTGAGCGCTATGCAGAGAGCCTTAGTTTGTTTAAATATTCTCGCTTTTTTGAAAAAGGTTTGATGTTTATGCAGTTTAATTCACTATCGTTTTTGAATAGGTTTGGAAGGAAAGTTATTTTAGAGCTTCTGGGAAAAGGAGCAATGCCAATCATAGGCTCTGATGCACACAATTTAAAGACGCGAAAACCATGCATAGATAAGGCAGTTAAGGTTATCAGGTCAAAGTTTGGAGCAGAATTGCTTGAAAATATAGAGTTTAGTGAAAAAAGCTTGCTTGGCGCGTTGTGATGATGATATTGAATTTATTTTGTATTATATAATTACTATAAAAAATAAAGATGAGAAACAAAAATTTAAGGAGTGATTTTTTTATGCGTAAAAAGGTTGTATCATTAATTTTAGCAGTTTCTGTATTAGTTTTATGTTTTTGTGGGACAATTGCTTTTGCTGCGGATGTAAGCATGAGTTTTGATTCTGCGTATGGAATGGTTGAGAAAATGGCAGATTATTTGTGCTTGCAGGAAGCTATAGATAGGGATTATATCTATGATTGGGTACATAGCTATATGAAAACGGATTTGGGTGTCGACTCTTTGATTACATTAGTTGATGACCAGTCTGCAGTTGGTACTAACGAAACGATTTTGAATTATATTAATTCGTTTGGAACAACAGAGGTTGAAAAGAATAAATTGAAGCTTGCCCTTTTGTTGGCAAAAAGTATTCCTACAGCTTCAAGAGCAGCTGCTTTTGACGATATGAAAGCAAGAGAAGAATTTTCTCTTCCGATGACAGAGGCTGAGAGCGAAGCCGTTGATGCAATTTATAATGAGTTTATAAGTGCAGATATTTTGGAAATGTTGAATAACAGTGCCCATGCAATTAACAAAAACGTTATTATGAAATTTTTGTCGGATTTTAATACAACATTTGTTGTAACTGATGGCCTTGAAAATGCGGAAAATATTGAGCTATATAAGCTCGGAGAAGAGTTTAAGTCTAAATTGGAGAGCGGAGAGCTTAAAGAAAAGTTTGAAACAGTTAATGAAGTTGATTGGCAAAATGGCGAGGAGCTTATTTCAATTTTTGTAAATTCCTTAAATACTTCTGCTAAACTTGATGCTCAGGCTAAGCAGGATTTTAAAACTGTTTGGGGAATCCCGGGCGTTGATATGTATGTAAAAAGAGTTTTTGATGTTAGTGTTTCAGGGGATATTGAGCAGGTAGAAGGTGCAACAACAGATATAACCTTTACTGCAACCTCAAATATTGAAACAGATGACTTGACGGCTGTATCATGGTATGTGAATGATGAATTAAAGCATACGGGAAGCACTTATACATACAATCCGTCAGATTTGAGTGCGGGAGAGAGCGCAGTTGTTAAAGCTGTTATCGGTGCTTATGAAAAGAGCGTAACAGTAACGGTTTCGGAAGCAACAGAAGCTACATATGAAATTTCAATAACGGGTAAGCTTTCTCAGACAAGCGATAACAGACAAAGCGTTAAATTTGTTTTAACAAGCAGTAATCCGGATGAGGATTTGAGCGATGTTGAGTGGTATGTTGGAACAAAGCTACAGGGTGTTACAGGCGATACCTTCTCATACAGACCATCTTCGGTAGGTACGTTTAAGGTTACGGCAAAGCTTGCTGACGGAACGATTTTAAATGCAGGTACTATAGGAGTTACTGCTGTTGCTAAGCCATCATACGGCGATGACTCGTATGGCGGCGGTGGTATTGCTGAGCCTGAAGATGAGTTAACGCCAAGTGAAGAATTTGAAAAGTTTGAGGATATGAAGGGTCATTGGGCAGCTTCGTATATGGGAAAGCTTTATGCAAAGGGCATTATGGTTGGAACGTCAGAAACAACAATGAGTCCTGATTGGGGTGTTACACGTCAGGAGGTTGCTCTGTTGTTAGTAAGGATGTTTGGCTTTGAAGGTCAAAAGGCAGAGAGCGAGCTTGACTACGCAGATTCGGATAAGATTGCAAGCTGGGCTGTAAATGCAGTTGCATTGTTGAGTGAAAAAGGAATATACTTAGGATACGGCGACGGAACATTCAGACCTGATGATATCATTTCTCGTCAGGAGCTTGCATCGGTAGTTGGACGTCATTTGACATCAACAGTTACAAAGGAAAGCGACTATATAGATGACCACGAAATTTATTATTGGGCAAAAGAGCATATTGATGAGCTTACAAGTCTTGGAATTTTGCGTGGATTTGAAGATAATTCATTCAGACCGTTAGAAAAAGTTACAAGAGCGCAGGCTGCTGTTGTAATATACAATACAATGGTTAGCATTGGTGCGTATTAATAATAGTATAGGAATAGTTTATGAAAAAGAAAATTGTATCTTATGTTTTATCAATTATATTAATAATTACAACGGCATTTTCCTCCCTTGTGTATGCAAGGGAGGAAAAAGTTACTTTTGAAAAAAATTTTGAATATCTTATAAATGAGCTAACAGAGCTTACTCATGAGGACAGGACAAATATGGAGATTATATTGGTTCCTCTTCTTATAACGGATACGGGTCTTGATACGTTAAAGAAGACTGTTGATACATATACGCCTGAATCTGAGTCTGTTTTTCACGTTATGCTACGCAAGGTTCTTACCAAAGTTGAGAAAGAGGAGCTTAAGGGTGCGTTATCATATTTATATATGATTGACGAAAAGGTAAGAGAGGATTATATCGGCGGGCTTTATAACAGAAAAGAATTAGAGGTTTCTGCAGAGGTGGAGGCTGAAATGAAAAATCTTATGGAAAGCTCATTTTTGAAAATTCCTAAGCTTCGGGAAATGTTTGAAGAGGACGGAATAAATGAAAAGGTTTTGGCAAGAGGGCTAAAGATGTTTGTTCAGGCAAACGGCGGGGTTGCTCTTTTCAGACGCTCGGATGATGGAATGGTTGAAATTAACCAAGTGAATTCCTCGCTTAAGGAAAGAATTGATTCCGTTATTTTGAGGGACGGATTGGAATATGCAGGGGCAGACGAGCTTTTGCAAAAGGTGTGTGAGTATATTAATTTGTCGCTTAGCGATGATTTATATAAAAACAGTTTTTTTGTTATTGGACGTGAGCTTGGCTTAGTTAAAAAATCATACACCATCGTTACTCAGACGGGTGGAGATGGAGGTAATGTGCCGAGCAAGGTGGTAGTTTCTGATTATTCTGATAATGACGGAGAAAGTGGAATACTTATTCAAATAAAGGATGAAAACAAGTTGATTTCCGAGGGAATTTTGGAAAAAACAAAAATTTTCTTTGAGCTTGAAAGAGATGTTTATATTATTGCACCAAACGGAGAGAAATTCAAAAATTTTATTCGTGAAGGGAAAGAGTATACGCTTTGTATAACTGAGCTTGGAAAATACAGGTTTATTGATTCGAGCAAATCGTATTTTGATGATGTTGATGGTTGGGGAAAAGCTTTTATTGATGATTTGTATGAAAGAGGAATCGTAAGTGGATTTGGCGGAGGAGGATTCTTGCCAAACAACAATATTACAAGGGAAGAATTTGTTAAGCTTATGGTTGAGATGTTTTCCTTGAAGGGGGATTTCGGAGAGACATTTTCTGACAACAGTAAAGAGGCGTGGTATTATGAATATCTGTCTGCGGCAAAGCATTATAAAATTGCAGATGGGTTTGTTGACGGAAGCTTCGGAGTCGGAAAAAATATAACAAGGCAGGATATGTGCAAAATTCTATATTCTACTGTAAAGCAAATGGATATAAATTTGGGAAAGGAAGTAAATATAGGCTTGTTTAACGACTGCTCGGAAATCGCTGATTATGCGCTGGTTTCGGTGCTTGAGCTTAAAAGGTATGGGATAGTATCGGGCGACGAAAACGGCAATTTTAATCCGAAAAATTTTGCAACGAGGCAAGAGGCGGCTAAGCTTATATATAATATTTTAAGTTGTTATGTTAAAAATTAATAAAAAGGTTTTTAAATGGCTTTTGGTTGCACTTATTATGGCAATTATTTTTGCTTTTTCGGCACAAACCAGAGAAGAATCGGCAGGTACAAGCGGAGAAATAGTAGAGATGATATGCCGTGTAATAGGGGAATGCTACGAAGATATTGTAACGTTTGCTGTCAGAAAGCTGGCTCATTTTTTAAACTTTTTAGCTTTGGGGTTAAGCGTTTTTTTTGCATTCGGTGAGCATACAACGAAGATTAAGTCCAGGGCTTGCTATAGTATTCTGTTTTGTTTGGCTTATGCGATGTCTGACGAATTTCACCAACTGTTTGTGCCTGGCAGAGGTGCTATGGTAATAGATGTTATAATTGATTTTTTTGGTAGTGCAGTTGGTATTGTAAGTTGTTTTTTAATTTTAAAATTTAAAAAAAGATAAATTTAAGGAGAGGGTTACATTGGTTAAAAAAATGAAAAAGGCTTTGGCTTTTTTGGGGGCAATTTCGGCGGCTATGAGTATTTCTGTTTCTGCAACAAACATTGTTACGGAGTATGATGAGGAAAAAGACAGTATTTATGTTATAGATGGAGCTGTAAATGAGCAAGGGTATTTAGGTTCAGACAACAAAACGGAGGAAGAATTTTCGCTCTTTGAGTACAGAAACAAAATAACAATTATAGCTCCTTCAAGCACCATTTCTCAAGTTGGTGGAACGATTACTCTTGTAGCAGAAATTGAAGATAGGGCTGAGCAAGAAGGCGTTATGTGGAGTATTGCAAGCGGAGATCTGTGCGCAAGCATAAATCAGGCGGGTGTTGTTACAGCGCTCAAAAACGGAACGGCAGTTATTAAGGCTTACTCAACGGTTGATTCTACTAAGGTTGCATATAAAACAATCATTGTTTCTATTGTTGACAGTAGCGTTTCTGTTAGACTTGATGTTTCTGCGCAGTATGGTAATATTCAAAATACAACGACAGAAGGGGTTGTACAGCAGTGGTATGATTCTAAAACTGCATCATACCCCCAAGGAACAAAATTTAAGCTTGAAGCGATGAAAAAGAATGGGCAGGACAGTACATTTATGTATTGGTTGGATTCTAAATCGTCAAGAGTTGTGTCCTTTAATCCTGTTTATGAGTTTGTTCTTGGAACAGAAACAACCCTTCAGGCAGTTTATGCGTATTCAAGAAATGCCGATAATAAATTTATTGCTTTTAAAGATATAAATGATAAAATTTTGACACAAGGATATACGTCATCGTCGATTAAGGTTCCTCAAGACCCTGCTATGCTGGGATATTCGTTCAGGTGTTGGACAGGCAATGGTCATTTGTATGATTTTGTACCTCGTGATATAGTAAAAAGTACAGATGTTAGCGGACATACGATATTTAAAGCAGGATATGTTAAGAAAACCGAAAAGTATATGGTTTCAATTGTAGGAGCGAATATTGAAGGCGGAGAATATATGTATAACGATTTTGTAAGCGTTACTCATAAAGAAGCGGAGGAGGGTAAGCGTTTTGCTTACTGGACTCGTGATGGAAAAATTGTAAGCTACGATGCGGATTATAGCTTCTATGTTGGAAATTTTGATACAACTGTTGAAGCTGTATTTGTTGACATTGATGATGTTGTTGCAGAAATTCCGATTATTGTTATGAGTGAGCCACAGATTGTTGAGACAAATAAAATTTCTTTTGTTGCTGAAAGAAATCTTCCGTCGCAATATAAATTGATTGAGACGGGAATAATTTTGAGCTCAAGCAAATCGGATATAGATTTGGAAACTACAGGTATATTAAAGGCGAAATCAACATCTGTAGCGAACAAGGGTCAGTATAGTATCAGGAAAAAAGATGTTAATCCATCTGAAACGTGGTTTGCGAGAGGATATATGATATATCTGGATGGCAAAACCGTTGTAACGATTTACAGTGAGCCTGTTTACAAGAGCTTATAATTAAAAATACGAAAAGAGCAATCACATTGAAAAAGGTGGTTGCTCTTTTATATATAGCAAGTCGAATGTAGGACAGTATACGGCTTGTAAGGCAAATGTTTCAAGCAGTGAAACATGGTATGGTGTTGGATATGTTATCTATGAAAAGAATGGCGTTTTGTATGAGAAATACAGCGCACCTGTGTTTTATATGGTAGAGTAATTGTTAAAAAAGTTGTATAGATAAAAAATGGCTACGGCAGGTTGATGTTTAAAATCAAACTACCGTAGCCTCTTGTTATTTTATTTATTAATATATGGCTTTATTATTGAAAAGATTTCTTCGTGAATATCTTCAATTGTACGCATTTTGCCATCTTTTACGCAGTTTATAATATTCCAATTATATTTTCTTGCGACGAACTTAGAATTTTCGTAGCTTCTTGTTATATATTCCTTGTCGCTTTCGTGAATATCAAGAGTCATTTCCCCTGTTATTTTATTCGCTCTGTTTTTGGTAAGCTCCGCAGAGGTTTCAGGCGGAACATCTAAAAATATTGTAACAGTAGGGGATGGAAGCTTATATATATTATACTCAAAATCAGTAAGCCATTCGAGAAATTCGTTTTTTTCTTCGTTTGATTTAAGCTTTGATGCCTGATGAATCATATTTGATGTAACATATCTGTCGGCTATAATAATATCTCCGTTTTTATAGCTTTCCTCCCACCTTGTCTTGTAGGAAACATATCTGTCGATTGCAAAAAATGTTGAGGCTATTTTTGGCGAAACATCATCTGCCTTTTTTCCAAAATCGCCCGCAAGATATTTTCTTACAATTACTGAAGAATCACTTTCATAGTCGGGAAAAGTAATTTTTGTCGGGTTATATCCGTCATCAGCAAGTCTTTCAAAGAGCTTATCCGTTTGAGTTGCCTTTCCGCTTCCGTCAACGCCCTCTATAACAAATAATTTATTCATCTTACTTCTCCTTTGAAAACTTTTTTCCGTTAAATAAAACAGTAAGTGCAAATTTTGGAAGTGCGGTCATTCTTAAAATACGTTTTGGCTCTTTTTTTAATCTATACGCCCATTCAAGCCCCATTTTTTGCCACTTCTCAGGGGCACGTTCAACCTTGCCCGCCAAAACGTCTAAGCTTCCGCCCGCCCCCATAAGAATTTTTGCACCAAGCTCGCTTCTATGATTATAAATCCATTTTTCCTGCTTTGGAGCGCCCAAACAAACGAAAACAATGTCAGGAGATGTTTCTTTAATACTTCTTGCGATTTCTTCGCTTTCCTCGTCTTTAAAATAGCCGTCTCTCGTTCCGCATATAACAATCCCGGGGTATCTCCTTTCAAGCTCTTCGCCTGCAAGCTCTGCTACGCCGGGCTTTGAGCCAAAAAGGAAAACTCTTTTGTTTTTTGGTGCAACAGCTTTTAAAAGCTCGTTTAAAAAATCAAAGCCCGCAACACGCTCGGGCAACGGCGTTTTCAAAATTTTTGAAGCGTAAACGACGCCTATTCCATCTGCAGTATTCATATCTGCGGCGTTTAAAATTTGCAAAAACGAGTTATCCTTATATGCGGCATATATGATTTCTGAGTTAGGGGTAAAAATCATATGCGTTCCGCCGTCCTCTAATAATTCCTCCGCTTTTTTTACCGTATCTTTCATATTGCGCGTTGAAATATTTACGCCTAAAATATTAATTGTATTGTTCATAACCAATTCTCCTAATTTTTTATTTTTAAAGCACATAAAGCAAAATAGAAAAGAAATGCAGAACACTTTCTATAACAACAAAAATGTGAAATACGCCGTAAATATATTTTTCTTCTGCAAACAAATCCCACCTAAAATTTAATTATTTTGTTTTTGACAAAAGCCAATCTAACAACTCTTTTGAAAATGCCTTTTCCCAAGAATTATGCCCAACACCATCATAGATAGTAATATTTGCATCCTTGTTTTCAGGCTTTGCATTTTCTATCATCTCTATACTGTAATCAACACTGACTATAGTATCATCACTTCCGTGAAAAGCCCAAATCGGCATAGTTAGAGACTTTGCATTCCAAGGCATACCTCCACCGCAACAGGGTGCAATAGCCGCAAACAAGTCAGGCTTTGCCATTGCGGTATACCACGTTCCAAAGCCACCCATACTTATTCCGCAAAGGTAAATTCTTTTTCTATCAACATTAAACTCATCTGCTACCTGATTTATAAATTTTAAAATTCCTTGCACGTCTGCCACCCAGAAGCTATCTTCCCTGCACTGTGGCTGAATAAGCAAGCAATCACATTCAACATCCTCTTTAAGCACATGAGAAAAACCATGAACCTCAACTAACTGCAGCTGGTCTTTGCCGCCTCTTTCGCCCGCACCATGCAGTTGAACAATCATTGGCAAATTTTCTCTCATTTTTTTTGGAGCTCTCATAATAAACGGATATACCCATTTTTCCTCATCAAAATTTTTTATAACCATAGTTTCAAGTCCTTTCCAATCTTATATATGTTTAATACTTAGAATTATATTATCATATTTATTCATTATTGTCAATGCAATAAAAATTAAAAAATAAATTTGTATTGCAAATAAAAAATAATTTGTGTATAATAATATATATAAAATAAAAGGTATGTGATATATTGTTTACGGAATTAACTTTAAATGACAGAGAAAAGTATTTAAAATACTATGATTCAAATATTTTTTCACACTCGCAGTATAATTTTACAACTATATATGCTTGGCGACGTTATTTAAGTACGGCATTTGACATAATAGATAATAATTTTTGTATTTTGAATTCGCCGGAAGGAAAAAGAAAGTTTTCGCCTTTTCCGATTGGCAGTGGAGACCCGAATGTGGCTATCAATGCGCTTGTTGATACTATGGGAAGCGAGTGCAGAATTTTTAATGTAACAAAGCAAATGTATGATAAAATTGAAAATCCTGAGCGGTTTATTATAAATGAGGCAAGGTATAATTTTGATTATGTTTATGAAACGTCGATGCTTGTATCTCTGTCAGGAAAGAAGCTACACTCTAAAAAGAATCATTTAAATAAATTTCTGGCAACCTATCCAACCTATTCATACGAATTGATAAACAAGAAAAATTTAGATGACTGCATACGTCTTACGGAGATGTGGATTAATAAAAAATATGAAAAAAGCAGCGTGAAGGATGCGAAATACGAATATTCATCTATAATGGATATTCTGAAAAATATGGATATCCTTGAATGTAAGGGGCTTGTTTTATATGTAGAAGGGAAAGCAGTTGCATATTCTGTTGGCGAGCAGGTAAGCCACGATACAGCTATTATACACATTGAAAAGGCAGATACATTGTATGACGGAAGCTATGCTATGATTAATAATTTGATGTGCAAAAATTTGTTTTATGATACGACATATATAAATCGTGAAGAAGATATGGGATTGGAAAATTTGAGAAAAGCGAAGCTATCGTATCGTCCGCACCACTTGGTAGAGGTTATGCACCTTACCTTGAAATAAAGCTTTAAAGGGGCTCGCAAAATGTGATGCGCAGCCCCTTTTCGTTGGTGCCTTTATTTAATTTTTTATCTAATAATGAGCCTATAAACGCCTACTTTTTATTTACATAGACTTTGCCTTATCTGTGCACGCTTTCATAGCCTCAATAACAGCATTTCTCATTCCGTATTTTTCTAAAGCAGCAACGGCGTCTATAGTTGTTCCCGCAGGAGAGCATACCATATCCTTAAGCTCTGCGGGGTGTTTTTTCGTTTCTAAAACCATTTTTGCCGAACCCAAAACGGATTGCGCCGCTATTTCGTATGCCTGTTTTCTCGAAATTCCATCTCGCACAGCCGCATCTGCCATTGCTTCAATAAACATAAAAACATACGCAGGACTGCTTCCGTTTAACGCAACAACGCTATTCATAAGCTTTTCATGAAGTATTTCCATTTTTCCAACGCTTTCAAAAATTATTCTTGCTATATTTATTTCATTTTCGCCAATATCATCATTAAAGCATATAACGCTCATACCCTCGCCAACCATTGCAGGAGTATTGGGCATTGCACGAATAACCTTAATATTTTTATCAAAAAAGCTTTTTGTTTTGCTTATTTCAAAGCCGGGGGCAATTGTTATTATAAGCTTTTTGGCAATATTTGCGCATTTTGAAATTTCGCTTAAAACATCGGGGTAAACGTTTGGCTTAACGGCGAGCAAAACTGCATCGGCGTCCGAAATTGCTTCCAAATTGTTTTTAAAAACATTTGCACCTTTTTCTTTAAACTTTTCAAGATTTGCATCCGAAAAATCGCTTACATACAAATCACTTGCCTTAATCTTTCCGCTTTTTATAATTCCAAGCCCGATTGCCGAGCCCATATTTCCTGCTCCGATAATTGATAATTTCATAAAAACAACTCCTTAAAAATTATTGTTTCTGTCAAGACTTCTGTATTGAATTGCTTCTGCGATATGTTCGCTTCTTATATTTTCGCTTTCCGCAAGGTCAGCAATTGTTCGTGCAACCTTTAAAATGCCGCTATGTGCACGAGCGCTCAATCCAAGCTTAACAAATGCACCGTTTAATATCTTGTTTGACTCTTCGTCCAGAGAACAGTATTTTTCCATAAGCTTGGGAGTAAGCTCTGAATTTGAATAAATTGAATATTCGCTATATCTTTCTTGCTGAATTTTTCTTGCCTTATTAACTCTCTTTTTGATTTCTTCCGACTTTTCTCCGGGGCGCCCTTTTCCTAAATCTTCATATTTTATAGGTGCCGCCTCGATATGTATATCAATTCTGTCAAGAAGAGGTCCGCTGATTTTTCTAAAGTATGCAGAAATTTGCGACGGAGTACACCTGCATTTACCGAGAGGCGAACCATAGTATCCGCAAGGACAGGGGTTCATTGATGCAACAAGCATTATATTACAAGGATATGTATGCGTTGCGCTCACTCTTGAAATTGTAACGCTTCTGTCCTCAAGCGGTTGGCGCAAAACCTCAAGCGTATTTTTATTAAACTCAGATAATTCATCTAAAAATAAAACTCCGTGATGCGCAAGACTAACCTCGCCCGGGTGCGGAGTTTGCCCACCGCCCGACAAACCGTTCGACGATATAGTATGATGAGGGGAGCGGAAGGGGCGCCTTGTTATAAGAGGCATTTCGTCTGTTATAAGACCTGCTATTGAATGAATTTTTGTAACATCTAATGCTTCGCCAAGCGTCATATCGGGAAGAATTGTTGTAATTCTTTTTGCAATCATTGTTTTTCCTGTTCCTGGCGTTCCAATCATCAGAATGTTGTGATTTCCTGCTGCTGCAACCTCAACGGCTCTTTTAACGCCGCTTTGCCCACGAACATCGCAAAAATCCATAAAGCTTTCGGGAACGTACTCAAACAGCTTAGAAACATCAGTGTGAGCCGGCTCGAGCTTTTCTGCTTCTTGAAGGTGCAATGTAAGCTCCATAAGATTTTTAACGCCATATATACAAATATCGTTTACGACTGCTGCTTCTCTTGCGTTTCTTAAGGGTACAAAAATATGTTTAATGCCACAGCCTTTTAAAGCAATAACCATCGGCAAAACACCATTTACAGACCTTAAACTGCCATCGAGAGATAACTCGCCTAAAAAAGCATAATCTTTTAAATTTTCAACTTGAAGCTGCCCTGTTGATATAAGATAAGCCACTGCAATTGGTAAATCATATACGCTTCCTTCTTTTTTTACATTTGCGGGCGCAAGATTAACCGTTATTTTTCTCGACGGGAAAGAAAAGCCGCTATTTTTTACCGCTGCACGAACTCTTTCTCTCGATTCTTTGACTGCCGCATCAGGAAGACCAACAATATCAAAAGCAGGCATCCCCGGAGCAGAATCGGTTTCAACTGTAACCTTATATCCCTCTATTCCTGAAAGGCCCGCACTGTTAACACTAGATAGCACGTTTATCCCTCCTTGTTTTCACTATTAAAATTTTAACATATATTTTTAAACCGGTCAAGAGTTTTTAACGTATGTTGTAATTTATATGTTTTGTATATCCGACCTTTTGGAATTTTAGCGCTTAATTGGCAATAAATTTATAAAAATGCAAATTTTTTATAAATTTTTAAAATAATTCTTAAATAACTCTTGACAGATACCCCTGTTATGGAGTATAATATTTAGTATGTTATACCTTGTTCCTATTTTGACAAGGAAACACTATTATGTATATAGTAGTGGAGGGAGGGAAATAAATGTCTGAAATAAGAGTTAAGGACAACGAGTCTTTAGATAATGCACTTCGCAGATTTAAGCGTCAGTGTGCTAAGTCCGGCGTTTTAACCGAGATGAGAAAAAGAGAGCACTATGAGAAGCCTAGCGTAAAGCGTAAGAAGAAGTCCGAAGCTGCAAGAAAAAGAAAGTTTAAGTAATCGGCCGAAAGGAGAACTAATATGAGTTTGAAGGAAAGATTGGCAGAAGACTTAAAAATGTCTATGAAAAACAAGGATACGGTTCGAAAGAATACTGTTCAGCTTGTTCGTAGCGCAATTTTGCAGTTCGAGAAGGATAATAAGGTTGTCTTAGAGGATGACGGAATTATCGATGTTATCGCCAAAGAGTTAAAGCAGCGTCGAGATTCCTTGCCTGAGTTTGAAAAGAGCGGTAGAGAGGATTTGATTGAGAAGCTTCATTGCGAAATGAATGTTTTGATGGAATATTTACCGGCTCAGCTTTCGGAAGAGGAGCTTGTTGCAATAATTAAAAATGCAATTGAGAAAACCAATGCTTCTTCTATAAAGGATATGGGAAAAGTTATGGGAATTGTTGCTTCTGAAACAAAAGGCAGAGCGGATGCGAAGCTTATTGGGGCTTTGGCAAAAAAATTATTAGCATAGTAGTTTGTAACAAATGTGTGCTTTGCACACTATTAAAATGCTGAAATTCAGCAAAACAAAAAGGACATAACTTAAGAGATGTACTCTTGAGGTCGGCGATTTAAAAAGGCTGAACGATTAATTTCGTTCAGCCTTTTTCTGTTATCGACAAATTAGTTGGATTTTTAAAAATTCATTCGTTAGCCCTGAAAAGCCTATAATTTCTGTTAAGCAAACAGCTATCATATCGCCTTCTGAGGCTCATAATTTTTTTATATTGCATTTATATTTAAGTTAATTTTCTCGCTTTAAATTTAAAGGTTTTTTTCTTGCTCCTCCTGAATATCGTCAAAAGCAGAAAGCATAGGCTTAATATCTTTTCCCTTGAGCCTTCTGCTTACATAGTTTCTTGTAATTTTAGCAACAAGCCCTGAAAGAGCAATGACGGCGATAAGGTTAGGAATCATCATAAGACCGTTAAAAGTATCCGAGATGTCCCAAGCCAGTGATGACGTAAGAAGTGCACCTGCGAAAATCATTGCAAGGTGAATAACCTTATATGTAAGAGTTGCTTTTGTTCCAAAAAGATATTCCCATGCCTTTGCACCATAGTGGTCCCAGCCGAGAACGGTTGTGAAAGCAAATAACAAAATTGCAATAGCAATGAACTTCTCACCAAAACCGCCGAATACTCCCGCAAATGCCTGTGCAACAAGAGTTGCATCGGATGCACCCTCAACAAGTGCACCTGTATCAAGGTTGATTAAGCCTGATGTTAAAACAACCAAAGCAGTCATAGTACAAACAACCATTGTGTCCGCAAAAACTTCAAATATTCCCCACAAGCCCTGACGAACAGGCTCAACAACATTTGAGTTTGAGTGAACCATAACCGAAGAACCAAGACCTGCCTCGTTTGAGAATACGCCCCTCTTACAGCCTTGCGTTACTATATCCTTAACAACAATGCCGCCGACGCCGCCAAGAGCCGCAGGAACGGTAAAAGCGTATTTGAAGATAGAAGAAAAAGCAGCTCCGACAAGAGAGAAATTCTTAATAATTATAATTAAGCTTCCCAAAACAAACAAAACTACCATAAGAGGAACTATCTTTTCAGCAAAATTAGCAATTCTCTTTAGTCCGCCAAGAATAATTAAAGCGGCTAGAACAACAAGAATTATACCAATTATAAGGTGATACATAGAAATGCCTTCATAGAGCATATTTGTTGAAAGTGCAGGGATATCAAATGCAGATACGATATTTACAACAATTTTATTAATCTGTCCCATTGCACCTATACCAAAGGATGCCAAAATGCAGAAAATTGAGAAAAGAACAGCTAAAATATTTGCAATCACCTTAAAGCCCTTTTTAGAGCCCAAACCATCTCTTAAATAGTACATCGCACCGCCTGACCATTCGCCGTCAGAATTCTTTCTTCTATAGAAGATACCCAAAACGTTTTCAGAATAATTTGTCATCATTCCTAAGAAGGCTGCAATCCACATCCAAAATACTGCTCCCGGACCACCGCCTACAATAGCAGCTGCAACTCCGGCAATGTTACCAACGCCGATTGTTGCCGCCAAAGCGGTACATAACGCTTGAAACTGAGAAATAGATTTTCCTTTGACGTGCCCTGAAACGTCCTTTTTGAAAATCTTACCGATTGTTTCTGAGAACCAATGCCCTATGTGAGTAACCTGAAAAACGCCTAAAACAATCGTCATCAACAATCCTGTTGCTAAAAGCAAATATAAGCCGTTTCCCCAAATAAAGCCGTTAATAGCATCGTTGAACTTAGTCAAC
>JAZNSA010000074.1:0-4189 GCA_045590935.1 Clostridia bacterium
GCAAGCTTGTTTATAAAATATCTATCGTGCGAAACGGCAAGAACAGTTCCTTCGTAATCTATAATTGCTTTTTCAAGCGCTTCTCGTGATTTAATGTCCAAATGGTTAGTGGGCTCGTCGAGCAGAAGCAAATTTGCTCCTGAGAGCATTAGCTTTAAGAGAGAAACCTTTGCTTTTTCTCCGCCTGAAAGTGCGCTGATTGGCTTAAATACATCATCGCCTTTAAAAAGAAATACTGCCAGGCTGTTTCGGATTTGAGTAACAGTCAGATTTGGGTATGCATCATATATTTCATCAAAAACCGTTTTTGACATATCAAGATTTTCTTGTGCTTGGTCGTAGTAGGCGATTTTAAGATTGGCTCCTCTTTTTACTTCGCCATCCAACGGCGAAAGCTCCTCTGAAAGAATTTTTAAAAGAGTAGTCTTTCCACATCCGTTTTCGCCAAGCAAAAACACCTTTTCTCCCCTTCTCATATCGAAGCTTAAATTTTCAAAAATCTTCTTAATTCCAAATGCCATAGCTAAGTTTGAGCACGATATACATTCGTTTCCCGAAATTTGATTTACAGAAAACTTAAATTCGATTTCTTCGGGTGTGTCTGTTGGTGCAACAAGGGTTTCAAAAAGCTTATCAACAACCTTTTGCTTGCTTTCTGCCGTTTTGATATTTTTTTCTCTGTTCCATCGCTTTTGTTGCTCAATTATTTTTTCTATTCGCTCAATTTCCTTTTTAGTATTGACATACTGGCGTTCTTCAGCCTTTGCTTGCTCCTTTTTTAAAACGAGATACTTACTGTAGTTTCCGCCGTACACAGTTAATCTGCCGTTTTCAAGCTCAATCGTTTTATTTGTTGTCCTATCAAGAAAATAACGGTCGTGGCTTATTATTATTACCGCACCTTTATAATCCTTTAAGAAATTCTCGAGCCAAGTAACAGCGTTTATATCCAAATGATTAGTAGGCTCGTCGAGCAAAAGCAAATTTGCTCCCGAAAGAAGTATTTTACAAAGCAAAACCCTTGTTTTTTGCCCACCTGATAACTTTTCAAATGGGGTATTAAACTGATTTTTCTCAAATCCAAGCCCAATAAGGCTTGACTTTGCAATATTTTTATACATATACCCCGAACGACTTTCAAAATATTCAGTAAGCTCGTGTTGCCGCTGGATAAGAGAAGAAACATCCCCTATTCCCTCGGAAATATCGCTTGCTATTTTTTCAAGCTCCTTCTCTGCTGAGATAACATCTTCAAAAACAGTTAAAACTTCTTCAATAACCGTTTTTTCGCTTGTTATGTCAATTTGCTGTTTAACATATCCAATTTTTAAATTTTTATTTTTAATAATTTCTCCGTCGTCGTATGGCATCTGCGAAAGAAGCATTTTAAAAAGAGATGTTTTTCCTGCTCCATTTACACCAACAAAGCCTATCTTCTCCCCTTCTTCAACCATAAAAGAAGCGGAAGAGAATAAAAGCTCATCTCCAAAATACTTTTCAAGATTGCTCACCGATAATAGCGCCATATTTATCACCTGTTTATTTAAATTAATACAGTATATCTTATCATAAATTTAAGCTGATGTCAAATATTTCGGGCGGATTTTAAGCTGAGAGCGGATTTTATATATTGCTTTAATTTAATTGATATGATTTGGGAAAACAAAAAAGTAATAAGCCTTAAAGTGAAAGCTAAAACGCCACAAGATGTAACAATTTCTGCTAATAATCAAAAATATTTTATCTCATTTCAACGACAGTTATTTAATTGAGCACAATAAAAAGAGCACTTAATCAACTTAATGACTAAGTGCTCTTTCTTTGCAAAAAAATTAATCTATATTATTTTTTTGCTTTTCGCTATTTGGGTTTTCTTTGTTCTTCTGAGAATTTTGCGAATTCTGAGAATTATTATTTTGTTGATTGTTTTGCTGATTGTTTCGGTTGTTCTGTTCGTTATTTCTATTATTCATCGAATTTCACCTCCGAAACTATTATGTGCAAAATTCTTTTAAATATTAAATTTTTTATATATTTTTTGTTTTTTATTAAACCAATGATAATTGAAATTAGCGAAAACACATTTCCGATAATTCCCCAAAATGAATTAGTTATAATCGCATAAATAAGCCACAATGTGTTTCCCTGTAAGCCTAAAACCTTATATGATTTATATTTTTCATTCATATTGTTCTGCTAAATCAATAAAAAAGAAATCGCTTAAATGAAAATCACCATCTGTTGTTTCAACGGGCGACCAAGAGGCAAAATGAGAATGACCTGTAAGCTTTCCAACCTCAGCTTTGTCCCATTCAGCAGAGTCTATAGCAGGGTTTACAACTTCAGTTCTTTTTACATTGTATCTCATATAAAATCCTCTTTGTAGTGCTTTTATACCCCTCAATTATTTTCTGTTTTGTGCCTTTGCTCGAAGTGCATTATTTAAAATTCTTTTTCTTAAGCGGAAGGTTTTTGGTGTTACCTCTAAAAGCTCGTCCTCAGCCAAAAATTCAATCGCTTCTTCAAGACTTAAATTCTTTGGCGGTACAAGGCGAAGAGCATCGTCGCTTCCTGCGGCACGAGTGTTTGTCATCTGCTTTTTCTTACAAACATTAACGTTAATGTCCTCAAGCTTTGGTGATGAGCCAACAATCATTCCCTCATATACAGGTGTATTAGGTCCGATAAACATAATACCTCTCGCTTGAGCATTAAAAAGTCCATAGCTTACTGCTTCGCCTGTTTCAAATGCTATAAGTGAGCCTGTAAATCTTCTTGTTATATCGCCTTTGTACGGCTCGTACCCATAGAAAACAGAATTTAGTATGCCCTCTCCCCTTGTATCTGTCAAAAATTCGCTTCGATAGCCAAAAAGACCTCTTGCAGGGATAAGATACTCAATTTTCATTCTTAGTCCCGATGGCGACATTGATTGAAGCTCACCTTTTCTTGCGCCAAGCTTTTCCATAACAGCACCAACGCTTTCTTCAGGAACATCTATAAATACTCTTTCAATAGGTTCGTTTAACACGCCGTCAATCGTTTTATACAAAACCTTTGGCGTACTTACTGCAAACTCATATCCCTCACGACGCATAGTTTCAATAAGGATAGAAAGATGCATCTCGCCTCTTCCCGAAACGATAAACGAATCTGTTGTTTCTCCGTCCTCTACTCTGAGTGAAACATCCTTTAAAAGCTCACGCTCAAGCCGTGAACGAAGCTGCCTTGATGTTACAAATTTGCCATCCTGCCCCGCAAACGGGCTATCATTAACGCAAAATGTCATTTCAACTGTCGGCTCACCAATCTTAACAAATTCCAACGGCTCAACCGCATCAACATCCGTAATCGTGTTACCGATTGTTAAATTTTCAATTCCGCTAAAGCATACAATATCTCCAACCTGAGCTCTATCGGTTGTTACTCTTCCCGTACCATCGATTTGATTAATTGTTGCAATTTTTCCTTTATAGTTAATTTCTTTGTTGTGATAATCTGATATGCAAACCTCTTGATTGACCCTAAGCGTTCCTCTCTCAACTCTGCCTATTGCCATTCTTCCTACATATTCATTATAATCGATAGAAGAAACAAGCATCTGAAGAGGTGCGTTTTCATCACCCTCAGGCGATGGCATATATTCTAAAATCGTATCAAAAAGAACAGTTAAATCTTTTCCTTCAACGTCATGAGGCGAAACAGAAGCACTTCCTGTTCTTGCTGAGCAGAATATAACAGGGCTGTCTAACTGCTCGTCTGTTGCATCAAGTTCCAATAGTAGCTCTAAAACCTCGTCAACAACCTCATCAAGTCTTGCATCAGGGCGGTCTATTTTATTTATAACAACAATAATTTTATGACCAAGTGCAAGCGCCTTAGATAAAACAAATCTCGTCTGAGGCATAGGACCTTCCGCAGCATCAACCAAAAGAATAACCCCGTTTACCATTTTTAATACACGCTCAACCTCGCCTCCGAAATCAGCGTGCCCAGGTGTATCAACAATGTTAATCTTAACCCCTTTATAATAAGCCGCCGCATTCTTAGCAAGAATCGTTATTCCTCTTTCCCTTTCGATTGCGTTATTATCCATAACACGCTCTTCAACAACCTGATTTTCTCTATACACTCCGCCTTGCTTCAATAAGCCGTCCACTAATGTTGTTTTACCGTGGTCAACGTGTGC
>JAZNSA010000075.1:0-23605 GCA_045590935.1 Clostridia bacterium
CTTAGTTCCTAACCTAAGTAATGTTCTCAATTCCTGATTGTTCAATACTTGACCTTGCAAAGTAGAGTATTGAATGATTGGCGGAGAAGGAGGGATTTGAACCCTCGCGCCGGGTTACCGACCTACACCCTTAGCAGGGGCGCCCCTTCGGCCAACTTGGGTACTTCTCCAAACCGAACTATTAAAAGTATAAAAATGAATAAAAAAATGGCGGAGAGGAAGAGATTCGAACTCTTGGTACTTTCGTATCACTGGTTTTCAAGACCAGCTCCTTAAACCACTCGGACACCTCTCCAGACCATATCGTTTAACGACAGGTAATAGTATATCACAAAACACATCGATTGTCAATACATTTTTACAAAAAAAATAAAATTTTATAAATTTCTGTTTTAAATCTAATTTTTACATTTTTTCTAATCTAATTTGCTCTTGCCATTACCTTCAATATGCTAAAAAAGCCCGCCGATCTGCCGAACAAACAAACCAGCAGGCTTTTTTATTATATTTTACATATGCAAAAATTCACTTACAACACTTCTCATCTGCTCTTTTTCGCAACTCGTATTAAACAATTTTGTCTTGTTCTTAAGTCCTGCAAGGTTCTTTGGAATTCTCATATCTGAACGCTTTGCCAAAAGCTCCAAAAGCTCAAACTCATCTTTTCCCGCAACGCTTGCAACTCCATCCAGTGCAATAAGCACGCTTTGATTAAATTTAAACGGACTTGCCGTTGAACAAATAATCGTTTTAGTTTCGTCGCCCGTCTGCTCATAATACATATCGCAAACCTTTTTTCCAACTGCTGTATGAGTATCCATAACATAAGAATATTCCGCATCCGTATTCTTAATTGTTTCTGCCGTCTGCTTATCGTCGGCGCATCCTGCCCAGAACAATTCCTTAATCTTAGCCAAAACCTCATCGCTTATGCTATACTCGCCCTCATCTGACAGCTTGCCCATAAGCTCTGCAATAACTGTCTCATCCTTATACAAATCAAATAACAATCTTTCCAGATTGCTCGACACCAAAATATCCATAGACGGGGATGTTGTTTGATAAAAATGTCTGTTCTTATTATATTTACCTGTTTTTATAAAATCGGTTAAAACGTTATTTTCATTTGAAGCGCAAATAAATTTATTAACGCAAAGTCCCATTTTCATTGCATAATATCCTGCAAGAATATTTCCGAAATTACCTGTTGGAACAGTAAAATTAACCTTGTCGCCAAGCTTAATTTCATTATTCTTAAGCAAGTCCGCATATGCGCTGAAATAATAAACTATCTGAGGCATAAGCCTTCCCCAGTTAATTGAATTTGCACTCGAAAGTTCAAATCCATTCACGCCAAGAGTAGCCGCATATTGCTCATCAGTAAAAATCTTTTTAACACCTGTCTGAGCATCATCAAAATTTCCGCAAACTGCACAAACTCCAACATTATCACCCTCTTGCGTAACCATCTGAAGCTTTTGAATTTCACTAACTCCATTTTCGGGATAGAAAACAAAAATTCTTGTTCCCTCAACGTTAGCAAAGCCCTCCAACGCTGCTTTACCCGTATCGCCCGAAGTTGCAACCAAAATAACAGTTTCCTTATCCGACTGGCACTTCTTTACAGACTTTGTCAAAAGATGCGGCAAAATTTGAAGCGCCATATCCTTAAATGCACATGTTGGCCCATGCCAAAGCTCTAAAAAATAAACCTTATCATTAAGCTTATAAACAGGTGCAATATTTTCCGTTTCAAACTTTTCTTTGCTATACGCCAGGTCAACGCATTCCTTTATCTCAGCCTCGGAAAAATCATCTAAAAATTCCTTAAATATTGCGCACGCTCTCTCATTATACGTTAAATTTTTAAGTTCATCTATAAATCCAAGGGAAAATTTTGGGAATTTTTTTGGAACAAACAAACCGCCTTCTTTAGAAAGACCGGTCTTAATAGCATGCGCCCCACTAACGCAAACCTCACCATTTCTTGTACTTTGATACTGCATCTTACTAATACCTCCAAAATCACACACAACCACAAGCTAAAATTTTACTCAAAAAAAATCGCCGAGCATAACTTTCAAGCTACACTCGGCGGTTAAGCTTTTAGTTATATATATTTTTTTATATATTCAGGCGCAACCTCTGCGTCCATGCTCAAAGTGAACATAAACTCAATATCATATTGCTCGCCCAATTTTGAAACATCATCAAAGAATTTCTCCGCTCCATCTAACGTATCGCCAACAATTTTAAATATGCTGTCAACAAAAATATTTGTAATATCGAAATCATTTGAAATCAGTCCACACAAAAATCCATAGAACTCGTCATAAGTTTTCAAAATGAATGCAGATGTATCAACCAAACGAGCTTCATGCTTAATGTCAAAAATATGACGCTTGGTATCATTGCTTATGAAAACAACATTTCCATTAGCCTCTCCTGCAACACTATTAACGTTTTCAATAAGAGTTTTAGTTTTTCCTGAACCTTTTTTTCCGATCAAAACTTTTATCATTTTTAATTCCCCCTTGAAATTTTTTAAGACGAACGTCTTGTTATCTTAATTATATCATATCAAACAAAATAGTTCAAGCTTATGTTACAATTTTATTTCAGAAGAACCAATTTTTTTCGGTAAAAATCACAATCGGATGTTAAATTCAATAATTTTAACCCTGTTTTTTGTACATAGTATACAAAAATTATTTTTTTATTCAAATGTAAGCATCAAAATTCAATTATTTTTTCAATTTTTAAATTCTTTCTTCTAACTCTTTTTTCATTTCTTCGTATCCCGGTTTTCCCAAAAGTGCGAACATATTTTTCTTATATGCTTCAACTCCGGGTTGGTCAAACGGATTAACCCCTAAAAGATATCCGCTTATTGCGCAAGCCTTTTCAAAGAAATATATAAGCCAGCCAATGTTATATTCACTAAGCTCGTCTATATCAATTATCAAATTTGGAACATTTCCGTCGCTATGCGCCAAAACAGTTCCCATATATGCCTTTTTATTAACAAAATCCATTGTTTTACCTGCTAAGAAATTAAGCCCGTCAACGTTTGCATCGTCGCTCTTAATTTCAAAATTACGGCGAGGCTTGCATACATTTAAAACCGTTTCAAACAAAATTCTCTGCCCGTCTTGAATATACTGTCCCATAGAATGAAGGTCTGTCGAAAAGTCTGCAGCAGCAGGAAAAATTCCCTTTCCATCCTTCCCCTCACTCTCGCCATAAAGCTGCTTAAACCACTCGGAAAAGAAATGTAAGCATGGCTCATAGTTTACCATAAGCTCAATATTTTTGCCCTTGTTTTTCAAAATATTTCTTACAGCAGCGTATTTATACGCCATATTGTCGCAAATATTTTCATTTGAAAACTCAATCATTGCATCCCTTGCACCACTCATAAGCGCATCAATATCCGCTCCGCTGACCGCTATAGGCAATAACCCCACAGCCGTAAGCACGCTAAAACGACCGCCAACATCATCAGGAATAACAAAGGTTTCATATCCTTCCTCATTGCAAAGCTCTTTAAGCGCACCCCTTGATTTATCTGTTGTTGCAAAAATTCTTTCCCTTGCTCCCTCTTTGCCATATTTATTTTCGCAAAGCTCTTTAAACACACGAAACGCAACCGCAGGCTCTGTTGTTGTTCCTGACTTTGAAATTACATTGACGCAAAAGTCCCTATCTCCGATAACGTCTATCAAATCGCAAAGATATGTTGAGCTTATCGAATTTCCCGCAAAATATATCTCAGGCGTTTTTCTTACGTTCTTATCAACACAATTGTAAAAGCTATGACGCAAAGCCTCAATAACCGCTCTCGCCCCAAGATATGACCCGCCAATTCCAATTACAATCAAAACATCAGAACTATTTTGAATTTTTTCTGCCGCTTTTTTTATTCTTGCAAACTCTTCTTTATCGTAATTTTCAGGCAAATCAACCCAACCTAAAAAATCGCTTCCCAAGCCGCTTTTCTCATGTAGCTGTTTATGGCAAACCTTAACCATTTCTCCCATACTCTCAATTTCTTTTTCCAAAACAAATTCCGATGCCCTTGAGCAATCAAATTTTATACCCATAAATTTCCCTCCTATCTACCACTTGCCAGCATAAATATATTATATATTTTATTACATTTTCACTCTGTTTTCAAGTATTTTTTAAAAGATTTTATTTTGTCTTATCATAACCTTATTGAATCATTTCTAAATCAATAAAATAGCCAATATTTTTTTTAATATTGATACAAATATATCTACTTCACCCAAGTGTTAATGTTTGAAAATTCATTTCCCAATACGGCATAGTTTCCTATATCCAGCCTATTTCCCAACAAAACTGCATCATTTTTAAAATACAAGCAAATTAGCGGTACTTGATTTACCAACGCATCACAAAGCTCACTATACGCCCCTGTAACATCATCTTCCTTTATTGCAGATTTCTTTTTTAGAATTGCATCTGTTATTGACTGCGTAAGGCAAAGACTAAACCTTGCATCAGGACCAAACAACAAATCCGTATTAAAAGCATTATCCAAAAGAGTTTCTCCAATAAACAAATCGTATTTTCCTCCCGCAATCCGCTCGCTATAAGTTTCAAACCCAACGGAAACAACGCTTCCCTCTATTCCGACCGTCGCCATATTTTCTGCAATTTTCTTTGCAGTCTTAACTCTTTTCTCGTTTTCGGAATTAACTAATATTTCAACTCTTGCACGAACTTTTTTTCCGTCCTCCTTCGTTAAAACATAGATTCCGTCCTCCCCCTTTTCAAATCCGACATCTGTCAATTCCTTAGTCGCACTTTCCAAATTCTTTTTTATTTCATTAAACCTTTTAGGGTATATATAGCTCTGCCTTGGATAAGGCAAAATCGCCGCTTCCGCACTTCCGAACAATACCTCATTGATTATAGCCTCTCTATCAATACAATTTGAAATCGCCCGCCTTGCAGCGCTGAAGCTAAGAAAGTTATCTGTGCCGTTAATTCCCATAAAGGTGAGCTGTCTGTTGTTATATTGAACTCGTCTTGCGCCTGTATTATATTTTTCAAGCTCTTCATTGCTTACGCAAACAGCATCGCACCTGTTGTATTTTAGCGCATAAATCTGATTTTCAAAGCTAGGCACAATAGTTATAACCGCATTTTTCAGAATTGGTTTTTCGCCAAAATAATCATTATTAACATCAAAATACATCGCCCTCGTAAGCGGCGAGGCAACATATTTATACGGTCCTGTTCCGTTAGGAATATCAATTTTCTCCCCCGTACCTCTCTTTATTATAGGAAAGCATAAATTGTTTACAAAAAGCGGCTCGGGCGTATAAAGAGAAAACACAAGCTTGCCTTCGCTTTCGTATACATCCTTTATATTCAAAATATTATTGTGATATCTTCCGTTTACCCCTTTTAAGCGAATTTGCGATATTGTATAAATAACATCCTTAGCACCAAAATTATCTCCGCTATGGAATTTGCATCCCTGCTTCAAATATACTATACAAGCCATGCCACCATCCGAAATTTCGTAATAATCAGCAAGCTTCGGTACCGCTTTCATTTTTTCGTCAAGCGCAAATAACGAATCATACATCAAAAAGCTAAGATTTCCCAAAGACTCGGAATCCGAAAAAATCGGATTGAGCGTATCAATATCATAAGCCGTCAACCAAAGCGTTTCATCGGTCAAATTCTGATATATTGTTTCGCTCCTTGCCACTGTTTCAACTATGTTATTGTCCTTCTTTCTCCCGCACGCACAAAGCATACATAACGCAACACACATAAAAAAACACAAAAATTTTTTTAACACTTTTCTCACACCCAACCTACTATTTATCGCACGAAAAATCAATTTTTACAAAGCTTCCCATAAGACCAATTTTTCCCTTTTGCGCACGATTTGAAAAAAACTCATCATTATTACAACAGGTACATATTCCCGAATCTGAAATTTTATCCTCAAAAATACCCTCATCTTTCAAATCGTCTTTTATAACTCTTTGCAAATCAATATAAAACTTATTACCACGCCTTGTAAAATACTTCTCATCAAATTCCTTTGCACAATCAATATCCGCTTCAAAGCAGCAGCTTCTGATAGACGGTCCGATTGCGGCGCATATATCTTTCGCCCCAAACTGCTCTTTCATTACTCTTACAGCCTTCTTCGTTATATGCATAGCAGCAGAACGCCAACCCGAATGAACAGCAGCCGCAACCCTCGCCTCTTTGTCCGCAAGAATAACCCCAACGCAATCCGCATAAAAAACCCCAAAGCTGCTTTGATTTATATTGCTTACTATTGCATCGGCTCTTATCCTGCTCTCCGTATCATAAATTTGGCTTTTTTCGCCTCCCGACATAACGTAAATATTATCGGTATGAATTTGCTTTAAAACGCACAAATCGTCAATCCTTGTATCAATTTTTTTACATACACGATTAAAATTTTCAATAACATTTTCCCTCGTATCATTTTTATTTATTCCAAGATTGAGGCTTTTTACCTCCCCTGTTGATACTCCGCCGTGCCTCGTTGTAAAAATATGTTTTATAAATCCCATATCATCAATAAGCTTTGATTTGTAATATACAAAATCGCCGTCAACTATGCGAACAAAATCATTCATATACTTTCTGTTCCTCTCATCTAGTTAAAATATTTGTAAACATTTTCGGCGCTTTTTTTGTCAAGCCCCGCCGCCTCAAGCTCCTCAATTGTTGCATTTGAAATATTTTCAATGCTCTTAAAGTTTGTCAAAAGAAGCTTCGTACGCACCTCGCCAATGCCCTCAATATTTGAAAGCTCGCTTTTCAAGCCTGTTTTTGTGCGGGATTTGCGATGATATTCAATTGCACTTTTATGAACACGCTCGGAAATTGAATAAACAAAGCTATACAGGACAGAATTTTTACTCGGCTCAACAATATCTTGTCCATTAGTAAGCGCACGAAAAGTATGAAAGTCATCTTTAACCATTCCCCAAACAGGAATTTGTATTCCTTTCTCTCTTAACATTTCGCAAACAACGCCAACGTGCCCCGCTCCGCCGTCGAGCAATATCAAATCAGGCAACGGCAAAAATGCCTCGTATCCCTCAATTGCTCTATTTATTCGCCTGCCTATAATTTCGCACGTTGCAAGATAGTCGTTTTGTCCGCTTTGATTTTTAATTTTGAAATACCTGCTCTTTGATGAAGAGTACACAGAATTTTCAAACACAACCATTGCCCCAACCATATCGCTTATGCCCGTATTTGAAATATCGAAGCTTTCAATTCTCTTAGGCAGCTTAGGGAGCCCAAGCTTTTCCTTTATTTCCTCAAGCTTAGAATTTTCTGCCTTTTCCTTTAGCTGCTGCATTTTAAATCGTTCAATACTCTGCATCGTATTAACCCTTGCCATAGCCAGAAGAGCAAGCTTTTCGCCCCTCATAGGAACAGAAAGCCTAACCTTTTTTCCTTTAATTTCAGAAAGCCAATCCAAAATCAGCTCATTTTCCTCAGGCGCCGCCTTAATAATAATTTCATTTGGAATATCGCCGCTCTCGGAATAGAAGCTTTTCAAAAATTCATTTGATATCTCCTCGTCTGACTTTTCTCCAAAATCCGAAGCACTCATTGCCCTCTGCCCCGAAACGCATCCGTTTCGTATAAATAAAACAGAGAAAAACGCCTTGTTTGCATAGCATTCAAAGCTTATAACATCCTGATTTGCCATACTTTGGGAAACAACTTTTTGCTTAGCCTTGAATTTAACAACGCTGTTAATCTTATCTCGCATTTCTGCCGCTTTTTCAAATTCCATGTTCTCGCTGTAACTCACCATTTGAGCACGCAGCTTTTTTACTACATCCTCAAAATCCCCATCTAAAAAAGAACATATATCTTTAAATACACTATAGTATTCCTCTTGCGACACCTCACCTCTGCAAGGTGCAAAGCACCTTCCTATTTGATAGTTTATGCAGGGTCTGTGCTTATTTATGTCTTTTGGAAAGTTTAATCTGCAAGACGGTATTTTAAATACATTTTTAACTATTTTCATTATATCCGTTACAACGCCCATTCCCGAAAAAGGCCCAAAATATCGTGCATTATCCTTTTCCATTTTTCTTACAGCCATCATCTTGGGATATTTTTCATTCATCGTTATTTTAAGGTATGGATATGTTTTATCGTCCTTTAAAAGTATATTGTAAAACGGGCGATGCTTTTTTATAAGCGTACATTCCAAAACAAGCGCCTCAAGCTCCGACCCCGTTATTATATACTCAAAGCGCTTTATTTTTCTGAGCATCGCCAAAACCTTATTCGAGTGATTTTTGCTATTCACAAAATAGCTTCTTACTCTATTTTTCAAGATTTTTGCTTTGCCTACATATATTATTTTATCATCTTTATCAAACATAAGGTAAACTCCCGGAAGCTCCGGCAGCATCGATAACTGTTTTTTTATATCAAACATTAATTTTTCACCTTTGCCACACTATTTTTTCCCATAAATATCTTTTAAAAATTACCTATATGAACAACAATTGCTCTGCCCGAAAATTTGAGAGAAACGTAATTTTTTTCAAAAACATTGCTTACCCCTGTATACGGCAAGTCCTGATTTTCAAGCGAATATTTTAAGTTCTTTGTTGTAAAGCAGCGGGCATCGGGAAATGGAAAAACAGAGAGAATGTCGCCAATCTCTCCTGTTGTTTCAAAAAACTCATCACATACATATATCTTCGTTTCACCATCGTAAATATATGTTCTTACCTTTTTATTTATCCCTCTTGCAATTGCATATATATTTCCGAGAGTGTGGTCAATTCTGCCTCCGAGTGCGCAGATTAAAACAATTTCCTCCGCTCCATTTTCAATTGCGTAATCAACCGCTATTTCACAATCCGTATAATCCTTTTCCGCAGGATAAACCAAAATATTTTCATTATCTACTTCGGCAATATCCGACGAATCAAAATCCCCCAAAACAACATTCGGTACTACATTAAGAGCTTTTGCATAAACATAGCCCCTGTCAGCGCAAATAACAAAGTCGTCCTTTTTTACAAAGCCCTCAAACTTTTCCTTTGAAAAGTCAGGCGTTCCCAAAAATATAACAGCTCTCATTTTCCAGTCTCCGCCTCAGCCAAATCCGCCGCCTCTTTAAACCTTTTAACCTCAGCAGAAATATCCTCCGCCGCAAAAACAGCACTGCCCGCAACAACAACATTGCAACCCCTTTTTACAACATTTGCAAGGTTTGTCAGCTTTATTCCCCCGTCTACGGAAATATACATATTCTTATTATATTTTTCCTTTAACTCTTTAAGTCTTACTATTTTTTCATCTGCCGAGCTAAGGTAGCCTTGTCCACCAAACCCGGGTTCAACGCTCATAACCAAGACCAAGTCCAAATCCGAAATATATTTTTCGATTTCCAAAACAGGCGTATCAGGCTTAATAGAAACTCCTGCTTTAACACCTAATTCCTTAATTTTTTTGATGCACGCTCCTAAATCAGAGCAAGCCTCGGCGTGAACAGTTATTATGTCCGCTCCGACAGCTGCAAAATTATCAACGTAACGAATTGGCTCCTCAATCATCAAATGGACATCAAAAATAGCATCCGTTATATTTCTTATACTCTTTATAACGCATCCCCCAAATGAAATATTCGGCACGAACATTCCGTCCATAACGTCAATATGTAAAAAATCTGCTCCCCCTAAAGCCACCTCTTTTACCTGCTTACCAAGGCAAGAAAAATCTGCCGATAAAATTGACGGTGCAATATGAATCATTTTAAAACTCCCCTCGCATCTATTTTTTCCACTTTTTAACGTTTTTTAATTTTTCATATAATTCGCAATAATTCTTATATCTCTCACTCGAAATTCTACCCTCGCCAAGAGCCTCCTTAACTGCGCAATCGGGCTCATTAATATGTGAACACCCGTTAAATCTGCACAAGCCTATATAATCCCGAAATTCTCTGTAGCAATTTTCAAGCTCAGAAGCTTCAATTTCAGGAATTTCAAAGCTTGAAAAGCCCGGCGTGTCTAAAACATACGTTTCCTCTCCAAGCTGTAAAAGCTCAACGTGCCTCGTAGTATGCCTGCCCCTGTTAAGCTTTTCGCTTATCTCGCCCGTTTTAAGGTTTAAATTTTCATAAACCATATTCAAAAGACTTGATTTTCCTACTCCCGAATTTCCCGCAAGAGCGGTTATCTTTCCTTTAAAAAGCTCAATAACCTCATCTTTTCCTTCCCCGCTTTTTGCGCAAGCCGAAATCACTCTATAGCCCGCATTCTTATATATGCCATAAAGCTCATCAACGCTTTCTAAATCCGTTTTCGTAAACATTATAACCGTTTCTATGTTATTTATTTCTCCCATGATTAAAAATTTGTCAATAAGCTCTGCCGAGGGCGACGGTTTTGCCGCCGATGCAACAACAACAAGCGTATCAATATTTGAAACTGACGGACGAATTAAAAAGTTTTTTCTCTCAAAAATCTTTTCAATACTTCCCTTTCCATTTTTTATTTCAACTAAAACATGGTCTCCTACAATCGGGGAAATTTCATCTTTTCTAAATTTCCCCCTCGCCTTGCACTCTATTACATCGTTGCCGCTTTTAACATAATAAAATCCGCCTATTCCCTTAACAATAACTCCTTCGGTCATAAATATCTCCCTTTTAAACACACTTCTCTTTTAACGCCTTTTTAAAATGAAACCTCTTTTTTAGAGTGAAGCTTTCCGTTTATATAAATCTCAACCGTTTTTTTCTCACCCTCGCGTAAGGATACACTTGTTCCAACATCCTGTCCAACAGCATATTTTCCGTCTAAAATAACATTTCCGTCTAAAATAAACTGCACATTATTCTCCCTCTGCTCGCCTAAAACAGTTATATAAACAGGAACTTTTCTCTCCTTTTGTGCCGCAGGAGTAGGAGTTGGCGTAGGAGATTGCGTGTTTTCAGGTGCCTCTGTAGGCTCAGTTGCTTCATTTGTGTTTGTTGACGGCTCATCGCTCGGTGTAGGCTTAGACTCTTCATATTTTCCAACAATAATATTTACGCAATTTCCCTTCTCCATCTTCTCTCCGCCAATAGGATTTTGTTCAAGAACAGTCCCTGCCTTATTTTTTTCTTCCTCGGAAAGCTCCTGATAATCTACAGCAATCTCAAAATCCTTCTGCAATTTGCTCTTAGCTTCTTCTTCTGACATTCCAACAACGCCAAGAACAACTATACGATTATTATTTTCGCTATTCTCACCGATGTAAATTATAACAGTTGACCCAACTGCCCACTCTTTTTCAGGCTGGGGCTGTTGCTTAACAACCTTTCCAACAAGCCTATCATCATCTGTATGCTCTTTATTTATAACAACCTTGTATCCTTCTTTTTCAAGAGTTTCCTTTGCCGCAGCCTCCTTGTTATTTAAAACATCAGGTACGTTTTTCATCTCAGCCTCTCCCGCAGGAGGAATAATTCCTGAGTTTGCACCCTGCTCCTCACCGCTCACAGGCGTCTTTCTCTCTCCGTTCTGATTGTCAGATTTATTCCAAGAAAAAGCAAAGCTAATCACAAGAATAATAATAATTAAAATAACAGCCGAAATAACCGCAATTCCAAGATTTGTAAGCATTTTCGTGTTATTCGGGTCAGCTAATTTTCCCTTATTACTTGCTTTAACCTCCAAAGCCTCTTGTGCGTACTGCGCCTCTCCACCCTTTAAAACATTTTTCAAATCACTTACCATCTGCTCTGCTCTCTGGTATCTGTCCCCGGGTTCCTTTTCCATAGCTCTGTAAACTATTTTACAAACCTCTTTAGGAATATCTGCTCCATATCCTTCAATTGGCGGAATGGGCGAATTTTTATGCATCATCGCAAGGCTTATTGGATTACTGTTCTCAAAAGGAATCTTTCCCGTCAGCATTTCATAAAGAACTACTCCAAGCGAATATATATCCGTTGTCTTGTCAACTTCTCCTCCCAAGCCCTGTTCAGGCGAAAAATAGTGTGCCGAGCCAAGTATATTTTTTTCAGAAGAAACCAATGTCGTTCCGCTGACCGCCCTCGCTATTCCAAAATCAGCAACCTTTGCAATCCCTGTTTTTGTAAGAATAATATTGTGCGGCTTAATATCACGATGGATTATTCCATTTTTGTGTGCGCAAGCAAGTGCGGAAGCAATCTGCCCCGCAACGCTTACGGAATCCTTCCACGAAAGCTTTCCTCGCTTCCCTATGTAATCCTTTAGAGTTATTCCCTCAACAAGCTCCATAACTATATATTTTCTGCCGCTTTCCTGTCCTACGTCATATACCGAAACAATATTTTGATGTGTCATTCCCGCGCTTGCCCTTGCCTCTGCTTCAAACCTGGAATTGAACTCAATATCAGAAGCAAATTCCTCTTTCAAAAACTTTATTGCAACATTTCTGTTTAAAACTCTGCAATGAGCTTTATATACATCAGCCATTCCACCACTGCCGATTATCTCCATAATCTCGTATCTGTTATTAATAATACTTCCTCTTTGTATAATCATAGCTGACCTTCTCTCCTTTCAGAAAAAGCGATAACTGCTGTGATATTGTCAAAGCCTCCGCTTTGTCTTGCTTCTTCAACAAGCCGAGCCGCAAGCTCTTGTTCGCTGTTATTTGAAAACATTTCAAAAATCTGCTCATCTGTGAGCTCATTAGTTAATCCATCGGAACACAAAAGCAAATCACCCGAAATTTCTCCTTCAAAAATATCAGGCACAATCGCTTCTCCTACTCCAACCGCTTGAAGTATCATGCTTTTTCCGGGGTAATTTCTCGCTTCTTTTTCTGTTATTTCACCTTTGTCAATCAGCCTTTGAACATAGCTTTGGTCAACAGTAATCTGCCTTATATAATCTGAAATTTCATAAGCCCTGCTATCACCGACATTAAAAATCATATATCTGTTATTTCTTATAAAGCAAAGAACTATTGTCGTACCCATTCCCCTGTTCTCAGGCTCTTTAACAGAATGGTGCCATATAATCGAATTTGCCTCATTTAATGCCTGCTTTAACATTCCGCTCACAGCCGCCTTCGACATAGTAGCCTTGTATTCCGTTTTTACTCTTTCGCTTATAGTGTCGCAAGCAAGTTGGCTGGCTCGCTTTCCTCCCAAATGACCTCCGAGCCCGTCTGCCACAATAAGCATCTGCGCATCCTCAAGCTCCACTACGCAAAAGCTATCTTGATTTTCTTCTCGTATACATCCCATATCAGTTTTTGCATCTACTCTCATTTTCCATCGCCTCCATTTCCTTGCGTCTCTTCCTCAGTTGCCCGCAAGATGCATTAATATCGCTTCCCAATTCACGACGAACAGTTGCCGTTATTCTATGTTTTTCCAAAACCTTTATAAACCTTTGAATTGCTTCCTTTGATGGCTTTGTATAACTATTTTCCTTAACTGCATTAACCGGTATCAAATTAACATGGCTAAGCATTGGTTTTAATATCGCACTTAGCTTTTCCGCCGCCGCAGGCGAATCATTAACTCCTTTAATTAGTGCGTATTCAAACGAAATTCGTCTCCCCGTAACGCTTTGATAATGCTCACAAGCCTCAAGAAGCTCCGAAATAGGATACCTCTTATTGATTTTCATTATCCCCGAACGAGTTTCATCGTCCGATGCATGCAAGGAAACAGAAAGAGTTATTGGTATATCAAGCTTTGCAAGCTCGTAAATTTTTGGAACAACACCGCACGTTGAAAGCGAAATATGCCTGTAGCCTATATTCATTCCCCTATCATCATTTACATTTATAAGGAAGCTTTTAACATTTTCAAAATTATCAAGTGGCTCTCCTATTCCCATCATAACTATATTGGAAATCTTAATATCTAAATCCTTTTGTGCATAAATAATTTGCGAAATTATTTCGCCCGCTCCAAGATTTCTGACCTTTCCGCCTATCGTTGACGCACAAAACGAGCACCCCATAGCACAACCAACCTGCGAAGAAATACAAATTGTATACCCGTGATTGTACTTCATTACTACACTTTCTATGCACTCCCCGTCAGGAAGCGAAAAAAGATATTTAACCGTACCGTCAATTTTCGATACAAGCTTTTCTTCAATCTCAAGCTTTGTTATATAATATTTTTCGCTTAGCCTCTCTCTAAGCTCAGCCGAAAGGTTAGTTATGTCGAATATGCTATCGACCTGCTTTAAAAACACACCCTCATAAATCTGCCTTGCACGAAATTTCTTTTCGCCCATTTCCTCAACAATTTTCTCAACTTCACTGTATGTAAGTCCTCGCAAATCTACCATCGACACCCCTCACGCTCCTCTCTAGCTATTTTTCCTTCTCATTTTACAAATAAAAAATCCATCAAATTCCCCATCGGGGCAAATATTCAAATATCCGCTCTCACCCGTTGAATTTTTAAACCTTTCAGGTAAAAAGCTCTCAATGCTCTCCAAACAAAAATCCTTATTCTCTCTAAGAAATTTGTTAATATTGTCAATATTTTCCAAATCACCCATACTGCACGTACTGTACAGCAAAACTCCGCCCTTCTTAACGTATGCAGATGATGCCTTCAAAATTTTTCCTTGCAAAATCGCAAGCTCCTTTTGTCCTTCTCTTGAATATGCGTACTTTATATCGGGCTTTTTTGAAATAATTCCAAGCCCTGAACATGGAACATCCGCCAAAACGGCATCCGCAAGCGAAATATATTCGCTTTGAACTTCGCTCATATCTGCGCTATGAGCAAAAATATTTTTAAGTCCCATTCTCTCAGCATTTTTTAAAATCAATTCACTTTTGTGTTCGTGAATATCAAAGCTATGCACAACGCCCAACTTTCCAACCTTTTGCGCAATAACAACGCTCTTTCCGCCCGGTGCGGCGCAAACATCCAGAACGGTTTCTCCGCCGCAAAGCCCCATGCAATAAACCGCCAAAACGCTCGCCATTCCCGAAACAGAAAAATATCCTTCCTTATATAAATCAAGCTCACTAACAGAAATTCCGGAAATTTTTAAAACCTCCGAAATCTCCGTCTTTTTTGAAGCTATTCCCCTTTTTTCAAGCTCTGCCAAAAGCTCATCTTCCGATATTTTATTCGTATTTGCCCTGATTGTAAAACTTCCCTCTCCGTTTAAGCTTTCCATAATTTTTTCCCCATTATCAAAGCTTTCCAAAAAATAGTCGCAAAGCTCCTTTGGATAGGAATATTTCGTTGCAATATCGGGATATGTTATATTGTCTATTTCTTCTGCCGTCCTTCTCAAAACAGCATTAACAAACCCCTTAGATTTATATGCAAGCTTCAAGCAAAGCTTAACACTCTCGTTAACCGCCGCACTCTTTGGGATTTTTGTAAGAAACATCATCTGATAAATTGCTATTCTCAAAATTGCTAAAACCTTATCAGATAGCTTTTTTATTTTGACAGATGAAAATTTCGATATAACGTAATCTATCCTTAATTCATACCTCACGCACCCGTAAACAATCGCCGTTACAAGCCTTTTATCAACCTCCTTAAAGCGGTTTTTCAAAAGCTCCTCCTTTAGTGCTATGTTCACATAAGCACCCTCGTTTTTAATTTTCAAAAGGACCCTGACTGCCGCGGCACGAGGATTTTCAAATTTTTCATTCTTTTCAACTTTTTCAACTTTTTTCATCTTAATCCCTGCTTCTTGTTCTGCTTATCCAATATAAAAGCTGACCCAATGCGGCAAGCGACGATGCAACATAAGTCATAGCCGCTGCGCTTAAAACCTTTTTCGCCATCTCATTTTCCTGAGCTGCCAAAATATTTGCGCCTTCAAGGTTTGCAAGCGCTCTCCTGCTTGCATTAAACTCAACAGGCAACGTTACAAGCGAAAACAAAACAACCGCCGCAAACATAATAACTCCAATCCATGCAAACGGGGTAAGTCCCAAAAATAATCCCAAGAAAAACATTGGCATTGCCAAATTTGAAGCAAGGCTTACAATCGGCACTATTGCCGTACGAATTTTTATCGGCACATAACCTTTTGCATGCTGAATTGCATGACCAACCTCATGCGCCGCAACGCCAAGTGCCGCAACCGAGGCTGACGAATAAACGCTGTCAGAAAGCCTTACAACATTTTCCCTGGGGTCAAAATGGTCAGTAAGCTCGCCGTCAATTCTTTCAACTCTTACATTATAAATTCCCGCATGATTTAAAATCTGCCTTGCAACGTCAGCAGCAGTATAGCCTCTTTGGTTTACAACCTTAGAATACTTTCCAAAAGTGTTTCTGACATTAGCAGATGCCCAAATTGAAATAATCAAAGGAACCAAAATGAAAACAAGATAATCCGAGAATGCCGAAGCACCATATCCACCATAAAATAACATATATAATAATCTCCCTTTTTTATTTTTTTAAATACCTAAAATAGTTTTTTTCTCTATAGCGTGTCCCATAAGGTAGCTTTTTGCGCTCATCATTTTCTTTCCTTCAACCTGTAGCTGTATAATTTCAATATATCCGTCGCTTACCGCAACCTTAAGTCCACCCTTTGCATCCGACAAAACAACCTCGCCGTTTTTGTAACTGTGGCTTTCAATCTCATACGAAGCCTCACCTATCTTAACAATCTCTCCATTATAATAGGTGTACGCAAGAGGCCACGAATTTAACCCTCTTACAAGATTTTTAATTTCCTTGCCTCTTTTTGACCAATCGATTTCCCCTTCTTTTTTTTCAAGCATTCGAGCGTATGTGCTAAGCTCATCATTTTGCTTTTCCCTCGGAAGAGCACTCTTTTCAGCAATAGAAATAACGTCTAAAATCAATTTTCCGCCAAGCTCTGCCAAACGCACAGTAAGCTCCGCCGCCGTCTCGTCAGGCAAAATTTCAAGCTCCGCTTTTTTTATCATATCGCCCGTATCAAGCCCTTTTTCCATATGCATAGCCGTAACGCCCGTTTTTTCTTCTCCGTCTATTATGCACCTTTGTATCGGTGCAGCCCCTCTGTACTTAGGCAAAAGTGAAGCATGAATGTTGATACATCCGTGTTTTGGATAATTCAATATATACTCAGGCAAAATTTTTCCATACGCCGCAACAACTATCATCTCGGGCTCAAGCCTGTTTAAAACCTCCTCAAGCTCAAAATTTTTCACGCTGTCGGGCTGAAAAAGCTCAATATTTTTTTCAATTGCAAATTCACCAACAGGCGTTTGAACAATCTTTTGCCCTCTTCCTTTTTTTTTCGCAGGCTGACTAACAACTCCAACAACCTCATGACCGCCCGCATATATCGCCTCCAGGGCTGTCTTTGCAAACTCAGGCGTTCCCATAAAAAGTATCTTCAAACCAATGCCTCCTCCGCTAAAAAATCATAAAAGCTTAATTATTCGTCGTCCTTTAAATATCTTACAACCTTATCAATAAAAAGTTTTCCGTCTAAGTGTTCACACTCGTGGCATATAGCCTGAGCCAAAAGCCCAACGCCCTTGTACTCATGCTCAACCCCGTAGCGGTCCTTAGCTCTTACTATTGCAATCTCAGGTCTTTTAACCAAACCTCTTACACCAGGCACGCTAAGGCAGCCCTCGCTAACCTCAACCTCACCTTTTTTATACACAATAACAGGGTTTACAAGCTCAAGCCTTTCGCCTTCCTCTCTTGTATCAATAACAACAACTCTCTTTAAAATTCCTACCTGAACTGCGGCAAGCCCAACTCCGTTTGCCTCATACATAGTGTCATACAAGTCATCAATCAAATCGCTAAGCTTCTTATCGAAATTAACAACCTCACGGCTTTTCTTTCTTAAAACGTCATCGCCTTCTTCTCGAATATTACGAATTGCCAAAATTTATCATCCCTTCTTTAAATCATAATGTAGACGGATTATTGTCTATAACAAGCGTCATAGTCTTGTTATAGCCTCCCCTAACAAAAGCATCCACAGTCTCCCTTGATATATCATCTATATTATCTTTATGCTTAATTATTATCTGATATCTGAATTTATCTTTAATTTTTCCAATTGCCGACTTCGACGGACCAAGAATCATAATATCTTCCCTATCCGCAAATCGTCTCTTAAGCCAATTTGCCATTCTTCCTATGCAACCCGAAATCTCATCCTCATTCTCGCCAGTAATCAAAATTGAAGTTATTTCGCAAAACGGAGGATAGCCCATAACCTTTCTCAGCTTTATTTCTTCCTCATAAAATCCCTTATAATCATGATTTTTAGCGTGAACTATAACGCTGTTATCCGGGCTGTATGTTTGAATAACAGCACGCCCTTTAAGAGTCTTTCTGCCGGCTCTTCCCGAAACCTGCTCAATAAGTGCAAACGTCTTTTCTGAGCTTCTGTAGTCATCTATATAAAGCGACGTATCTATGCATAAAACAGCCGCAAGCGTTACATTTTCAAAATCGTGTCCCTTTGAAACCATCTGCGTTCCAACCAAAATATCTGCCTTTTGCTCACCAAAGCTTTGCAAAATTTTCGTATGCGAATTTTTTTTCGTTGTCGTATCGAAATCCATTCTCAAAATTCTAAGGTCGCTAAATCTGCTTGCAAGCTCCTCTTCAAGCTTTTGCGTTCCCGACCCCAAATACTTTATATATCTGCTCGAGCACGACGGACAAACAGAGTAGTTTTTTATTGCGTACCCGCAATAGTGGCACACAAGCGCATCCTCACGTTTATGATACGTCAGTGAAATACTGCAATGCGGACACTGCGCAACAAACCCACATTCTCTGCACGAAACAAACGTTGAAAAGCCTCGCCTGTTAAGCAAAATTATACTTTGTTGCTTGTTTTGCCTGTTTTTATCAATCTCAATTGCAAGCGCATCCGAAAAAATAGACATATTTCCCGATTTAAGCTCATTTCTCATATCAACGCAAATAATTTCGGGCAATGGGTTTTTATTAAACCTCTCCTTCATTTCAAGCAAAGTATATTCCCCGCTTTTTGCCTTATAATAGCTTTCAACAAGCGGGGTAGCCGACGCCATCAATACAATAGCCCCATGCTGCCTTGCTCTTATGAAAGCAACCTCCCTTGCGTGATACCTTGGGCTTTTGTCAGCCTTGTAGCTCTGCTCGTGCTCCTCATCAATAATAATAACACCAATATTTTTAAGCGGTGCAAAAACAGCGCTCCTCGCTCCAAGCACAACCTTAGCTTTTCCCGAATTTATCTTATCCCATTCATCAAGGCGCTCTCCCTTAGACAGCCTGCTGTGCAAAATGGCAACCTCTCCCGAAAATCTTGACGTAAACCGCTTCGTCATAAGCGGCGTAAGCGATATTTCAGGAACGAGAACAATTGCCGTTTTATTCATCTGCAAGCATTTTTTTACCGCTCTTATAAAAATTTCTGTTTTTCCCGAGCCTGTTACGCCATGAAGCAAAAACTTTTCACACCTGTTTTCGCTTATCGCCTTGCTTACCTTTTTAAAAACATCTTTTTGCTCCTCCGTAAGCAAAAGCTCATCACTTTCTTCTTGCTCAGCTAAAATAGGCGAACGCATACGCCTTTTATACACGTTTTTAACAATATTTTTATCAATAAGTGCTTTTATTACAGCGCTCGTTGCCCCTGTTTGCGAAACAACCTCCGCATACGATGCAATTGCCCGATTTGCCTGAAGATACAAAATAACCTCCGCTTGCTTCCTCGCATTTTTAGGAAGTGTTTCAAGCGCCTTATCCGCTTCGCCCTTGTCTAAAAGCTCCAAATATCTTTCCTGCGCCTCGCCTACAAGCTCCTTATTGATTTCAGTCTTTTTTAAAACTCCCCTTTCAAGCAAACTCAAAACCGCCCCATTAGCATTCTTGCCAACTGATTTCTCAATGCCCTCCAATGTCATTTTGCCTTTTTTTAAGAGAGTTATTATTTTTTTATATATAGGAAGTGCTAAATATTCTTCAATATCAGCATCAAAATTAAGCTCAAACGCCTCTGAAAAAACAGCCTTATATCCCGACGGAATAAGAAGTGCAACAGCTTCCGCATAGGTACACAGTGTCTTTTTTCTTATCTCGCAAATAAGCTCTGCCCCATTCTCGTCAAAAAAAGTTTTTTCAAAAACTCTGTCAAGCTCTTTTAAATCTTCATTATCCGCAAAACGCAGATTTAAAACAAATCCCTCGGCTGTATTATTTCCTTTTCCAAAAGGAACAAAAACTCTGTTTCCGACAAAAACATCCTTCCCATAAGGCACGTAATAATCGAAAATTCTGTCAAGCTCCTTCGCTTTGCTGATAATAATAACGCCTGCAACCTTACGCATCATAACGCCCTCTTTTTTATAGCCTCATCAAGTATAATATGTGCAAGCCTCTCCTTTGGCATATTATCCAAGGCTAGTGCCTCTCCGTCTGCAAAAAGTACCGTAACGGTATTTGTATCAACGCCAAAGCCCGCTCCCTTATCAAACAAATTATTTGCAACAATAAAATCGCAATTTTTCTTTTTAAGCTTATCCTTTGCACTCTCTATAAGCTGTTTTGTTTCCATGCAAAAGCCAACAAGCACTTGTCCGTCTTTCTTTTCTTCTCCAAGAGAAGATAAAATGTCCCTGTTTCTTACAAGCTCAATGCTCATTTCCTCTTTGCCACTCTTTTTTATTTTATTGTCGCTAACTTCTTTCGGCTTAAAATCCGCTACCGCCGCCGCCATAACAATTATATCGCATCCTTTTGCACGCTCAATAATTGCATCATACATCTCATCTGCACTTTCAACAAAAACATTTTCTATATTTTCAATCGGCTTAAGCGCCGTTTTTCCGCTTACCAAAATAACACTTGCGCCTCGTCTTTTTGCCGCAAGAGCAACCGCATATCCCATTTTGCCCGATGAATGATTTGTTATAAACCTTACAGGGTCTATCGCTTCGCGTGTAGCCCCTGCACTTACCATAACAGTTTTTCCCTCTAAATCAGCTTCAAACGCAATTGCATCAATCGCCGCCTCAACTATTTCCTCAGCCTCAGCCATTCTTCCTTTTCCCATATCGCCGCAAGCAAGAATTCCGTCTTTGCCGTAAACCGTTAAGAACCCGTATTCTTCAAGCGCTTTAATGTTTCTTTGAGTTATCTCATTTTCAAGCATACCCGTATTCATAGCAGGTGCCAAAAGCACGGGTGCTCTCGTTGCTAAAACCGTTGCAGTTAAAGGGTTATCGCTTATTCCTGCCGCAAATTTCGCAATAGTATTTGCGCTCGCAGGCGCAACAATAATCAAATCTGCCTTCTTCGCAAGCTCAACGTGCTCAACCTCCCAGCGTTCAGGGCGGTTAAACATATTATCATAAACAGGATTTTGAGAAAGCGTACGAAATGTCAGTTCACCAACAAACTCCTTTGCCGCATCAGTCATTATAACAAAAACCTCTGCTCCAAGCTTTTTTAGCATACTAACAAGTGTACACGATTTGTATGCGGCAATTCCGCCGCAAACGCCAACAACAACACACTTACCCTTAAGCATTTTCACTCACCGCCTATCTAACAATAATTAAACAAAGAATTATTCCTCGTCTCTTTTGTAGTCAAAATCAATCTTAGCCGTCTGCCTGATTTTTCCGTCATATATTTCTCTTACTGCCTCGCTTATTGCCTGGTCATAATCGCCTTCAAACCCATTTTCCTTGCATCCAAGCTCTCTCGCTCTTCTTGATGCAACAATAACAAGTGAATAACGAGTTCCCGGGATTGTTTTCTCTCCTACCTTCTCTGTACCGATTTTTTCTAATAATTCTCCTATAGGTGGGTAAATCATAAAACATCTTCCTTTCAATTTTGTACTTTTATGTATATTTATTTTTTATGTATTTTTATTTTTGTAAATCATCAATTATTTTCGAAATCTTCTCAGCCGCAAACTCAACTCGGTCATTTTCAACCCTATAATCATATTGCGGAGCAAAGCTCATTTCCCATTCTGCCGTCGCCAATCTTTTTTCAACAACATCCATTTCTTCCGTACACCTTCCTATAAGCCTCTCCCGAAGCTCCTGCATAGACGGCGGGTAGATAAAAATCAAAACTGCATCAGGGCGCTTTTCTCTTATCTGCATTGCCCCATTAACTTCAATCTCCAAAATCACATTTTTCCCGTCATTAAGCATTTTATCAACAAACTGCTTTGGCGTTCCATAATAATTCTCGCAAAAAACCGCGTGCTCCAAAAACAAATCCTCATCAATCATTTTCTTAAACTTTTCTTTGTTTAAAAAGAAATAATTAACTCCGTCTACCTCGCCTTCCCTTGGAGCTCTCGTAGTTGCAGAAACGCTCATAACAACGTCCTCTCTCTTTTCAAACAGCTGTTTTATAACTGTTCCCTTCCCCGTTCCCGACGGACCGGAAACAACAAGAAGACTTCCCTTTTTTCCCAACTTACGCTTCCTCCTCTCCAGATGCTAAATCAACAATTTCGCTGCCGTCGCCTCCAAGCCTGTTAGCAACCGTTTCAGGCATCAACGCCGACAAAATAATATGGTCGCTATCCATTATAACAACCGCTCTTGTTCTTCTTCCGCAGGTTGCATCAATAAGCATAGCCCTGTCTCTCGCCTCCTGCACCATCCTCTTTATTGGAGCAGATTCAGGGCTTACAACGGCAATAAGCCTTCCTGCGGCTATTATATTTCCATATCCGATATTTATAAGCTTCATCTTTATACCCCTTTATTCAACGTTTTGAACCTGCTCACGCATTTTTTCAAGCTCTGCCTTAAACGAAACAACAATTTTTGAAATTTCCAAATCGTTTGCCTTAGAGCCAATCGTATTAATTTCTCTGTTTATCTCCTGAATTAAAAAGTCAAGCTTTCTTCCCGCAGGCTCAGGCGAAGAAACAATTGCATCAAGCTCCGTAAAATGACTTTTTAATCTAACAGTTTCTTCATCAACAGCTATCTTATCCGCATACAAAGCAACCTCAGTAAGCACTCTTGATTCTTCAAAGCCCTTTCCTTCTAAAATTTCGTTAATCTTTGCATAAATTCTTTCTCTGTATGCCGCTTCGCTCTTTGGCGACAGCAAGCATATCCGCTCAGTAAGCTCAGCCATGATGTTTTTCTTTTCCATAAGGTCAGCATGCAAACGCTCTCCCTCTCTTTGGCGCATATCTAAAAAATCCGAAAGTGCAGCGGAAAAGCCTTCTTCAACGCACTCCCAAATCTCCTGAGCATCCTCCTCTTTTCTCTCAATCTGGAAAATATCATTAAATTGAGCTACTGTTGACACGCTTATATCATCTGCCAAGCCGAACTTCTCTTTAAGCTGCCTGAGTGCCGAAATATAATTTTGTGCCATAGGCTCGTTTAAAATAACATCTCTGTCTGCCTCAACTGCATTTTCAACGCTTATGTAAATATCAATTTTTCCTCTTCCTATTTTCTCCGACGCATATTTTTTTATCTTTTCCTCTAAAAAGCCATAGTGCCTCGGAACTTTTATATTGTAGTCTGCAAATCTGTGATTAACACTTCTTATTTCGGCAAGTATTTTTTTATTTTTACAAATACCTTCAAACCTGCC
>JAZNSA010000076.1:0-3429 GCA_045590935.1 Clostridia bacterium
TTTTTTATTTTTTTATTTTGTAACCGATTTTTACATAACCGCATACTATGTATTAAACAAATGAAAAAGCAAAAAACTTCCTGATTCTTTGATATATCTTTTTTGAAAGGAGGATTATATATGAGCTGCTTTTTTGGTAACGGCTGTGGCGATGACAACAACTGTTCTTGGATTATCTGGATAATAATTATTCTTGTTATCTTGTGTTGCTGCTGCAACAACGATTGAAAAGCTGATACTTGCGATTGCGACTAAACACACACCTTGATGATAAGGGGTTGTAGCAAAAAATTGCTGCAACCCCATTTAAATTTCAATTCTTTTTTATTACTTCTTATCAGGAATTTTTGTCAAAATATACATCGTAACAATAATGATTGCACAAACAATAAAAATTCCTGCCATTCCCTTTCCCATAACAGGAAGGGTTTCTAAAAATTTATCAAAATTCATTTCTCACACCATTCCTTTCATCAAACAATCAAATTCAAAATTAATCCGCCCGCAATAACAGATGCAATCTGCCCCGAAACATTAACGCCAATCGAATGCATAAGAAGGAAATTCTGATTATCCTCAGCAAGACCAAGCTTATGAACAACACGAGCAGACATTGGGAATGCCGAAATTCCCGCCGCACCAATCATAGGATTTATTTTTTTCTTTGAGAAAAGATTTAAAAGCTTTGCAAATAAAACTCCGCCCGCAGTATCAAATATAAATGCAACAAGTCCAAGACCTATAATCATAAGCGTATCAGGCGTTAAAAATTGACTTGCCTGCATCTTTGTTGCAATTGTTATTCCAAGGAACAGCGTTACAAGATTTGCCAAAACCTTTTGAGCCGTTTCTGATAAGTTATCCAAAACGCCACACTCACGAATAAGATTACCAAACATCAAAAATCCTATAAGCGCAACGCTCTTAGGCGAAATAACTCCCGTTATAGCAGTTATAACGATTGGGAACAAAATTCTTGTAAGCTTTGATACGTTCTTTGGCTTGTATTCCATTTTAATCATACGCTCTTTTTTCGTTGTTAAAAGCTTAATTACAGGCGGCTGAACAACAGGCACAAGCGCCATATACGAGTATGCCGCAACCATTATCGCTCCTATATATTTTGTATTATAGTGATTTGCAACAAATATTGATGTTGGGCCATCTGCCGCACCGATAATAGCAATTGAAGCCGCATCCTTTATATCAAAACCGATAAGCGATGCCATACTTAGAGTAAAGAAAATACCAAACTGAGCAGCAGCACCAAAAATCATAAGCTTAGGATTTGACAAAAGCGGACCGAAGTCTATCATCGCACCTATACCAACGAACAAAAGAAGTGGGAAAAGCTCGTTTGCAATTCCTGCAGCGTACAAAATATCCAAAACACCTTCCTCGCCTACTGCCCCTGATAAAGGAAGGTTAACCAAAATCGCTCCAAAGCCCATTGGCAACAAAAGCGTTGGCTCCATATCCTTTTTAATTGCAAGATAAATCAGTACTGCACCAATAATCCACATAATAATCATTGGAATATTAATGTTTACAACATTTCCAAAAACTTCACGCAAAAAGCCCATAACTACTTTCCTTTCAATTCTTATATTTTAATTTTAAAAAAATTAAATTCTGCTTTTTAGCTCCGAAACAACCTTTTCAACCGCATCGTAAACCTCTTCAGCCTTAACGGTCATCTTTATACTCTTATCTCTTGATTGAACCTCAACCTCACCGTTTGCAAGATTTTTCTTAGAAATAACAACTCTTACTGGAACACCAAGCAAATCCGCATCCGCAAACGCAACGCCCGTAGAAACCTTTCTGTCGTCCATAATTGTTTCATAATTTTTAGACAAGTTAGAATAAATCTCCTCTGCCTTTTCTCTTACCTCATCAACCTGATTATTCAAGCAGCAAACGTGCACCTGCCAAGGTGCTATGGAAATAGGCCAAATAGGACCATAATCATCGTGGCAATCTTCAATTACACAAGCCAAAAGTCTTCCAACACCAATTCCGTAACAACCCATAATAGGCGTACGGCGTTTTCCGTCTTTATCTATATATTCCATACCCATACTCTTTGTATACTTTGTTCCAAGCTGGAATATATTACCAACCTCTATTCCTCTTTTAATCGTTATCGACTTGCCGCATTCAGGACAAATTCCTCCGTCTATAACCTTTGCAACATCAACAAACTCCGCATTTGGCACATCACGCTTCATACAAACGCCCTTGTAGTGATAATCATATTTATTAGCGCCGCAAACCAAAGCGTTCTCATCCTTTAATGAGTTATCATAAATAACAGTTGCATCGCAATCTAAATTGTATGGTCCGATAAATCCGAAAGCCAAATTCGATTTTTCATATTCGGCATAAGGGAAAATTTCGCTTCCCAAAACCTTTTTGAGCTTTGCCTCATTAACCTCAAGGTCTCCTCTTATAAATACTATAACAGGCTTATCATCCTTAGGCGTTCCGAAAACAACAGCCTTTATGCTGTCAGATGATTTTTCTCCAAGGAAATCGCAAACCTCCTCAATAGTTTTCGCATCAGGCGTATGTACACATTCAACATCAGCCAGAGCCTTATTTCTAGACGGAATAATGCTCTTTGCAACCTCCATATTTGCCGAAAATCCGCAATGCTCACATATAACGAGCGAATCCTCACCAAACTCATTTAAAAGCATAAATTCGTGCGCAACATTTCCGCCCATCATACCCGTATCCGATTTAACGGCTATAACGCTTGGAACACCTGCTCTTTTGTATATCTTATTATATGCATCATAGCAACGCTCATAATATTTCTCCAAGTCCTCCTGAGACGTATGGAAAGAATATGCATCCTTCATCGTAAACTCACGAACTCGGATAAGTCCGCCACGGCTTCTTGGCTCATCACGGAACTTTGTTTGAATTTGATATAACATAAACGGATACTTTGAATATGAAAGAGCCTCGCTTCTTGCCAGATGAACAACGCCCTCCTCATGAGTCATTGCCAAAAGTAAATCCATATTTGCTCTGTCCTTAATTCTCAAAAGCTCGCTTCCAACAGAATCCCATCTGCCTGACTCTTTCCACAAATCGGCAGGCAAAACAACAGGCATCATAACCTCTTGCCCATCAATAGCATCCATTTCCTCACGGATAATATTTTCAATTTTCGCCGCAACTCTCTTTGCAGGCATAAGCAGAGAAAAAATTCCGCTTGCTACCTGACGCATATATCCTCCTCTTAGAAGAAATATATGACTGGGCATATTCGCATCCGCAGGTTTTTCACGAAAGCGCTCGCCCAAAAGCTTACTCATAAGCATATATAAACAACTCCTCTAATCTATTTTTTGTTCACATAACAAACACTAGCATATATTATACCACTAAATAACGCATCTTGTCAATCTTTTTATT
>JAZNSA010000077.1:0-5376 GCA_045590935.1 Clostridia bacterium
TGGCTTTACGGAGGAGGATATAAATGAACAAAATTTTTAAAACAATTTTAAAGGCTGAGCGTGAGCTTGGGGAGCGGCTTTTGAGAAGATGTCCGGGGAATGATTGCATATTGTATAAGGATATATATATGAGGCTTATCAATTTAAAAATTGACTACGATATAAATATTGATTTAACAGAAACAACAAAGGCACTTATGAAAGCGGAAGCACAGAGACTTATTTCCGAAATAGACAAGCTTTTTTTCTACAACAGGGATATTAAGCGGGAAATATTATTAAGCGGAGGGAGAGAGAGGAAAATGACGAGAACAGAGGCAAAGGAAGCAATGCGCCAAAGGGCTGCAATTCGTTTCAATGGAATAAACTATAGCTTTATTTCTGCAATTATATATAGAAGCTATATGAACGGAAATAAGCTTTCAGAGGACAGGATGGAATGCGAGTTATATGATAAATGCGGGCATAGCGTAACAATTGCTATGGTTGAAAATATAGAAAGGATATGAGAGAAATGAAACTGATAAGAAAAGCAGGCACTTTTTTTGTACATATTATGGTGATTGTGTTATCGTTTGATGGGGCAAGGCTTGTTTATGATATTTTACGCCCGTATGCTGTTTTGGAGAGAGGGTATAGCGATGCGGTCGGCGGAGAGCTTTTTGCAGCAGTTTTTATTGGAATGGTTTTATATTTGGTTTTGGATAAGGCGGCAAGCTTCATCTGCAAAGCGATTTTAGAAAAGTAAAGCGGCGCAGAAGTTAAAAAACAAACTGCGCCGCCACCTGGTACTATAACAGAACTAACAACACATTTATTGTACCATATAAGACGTAAAAAGTCAAGCTTTTTTGCAAAAATGTGTTCGGAAAAGTTTAAAACGTGCTGAGGGCGTTTTAGGCTTGTATGATTAATATTAAGAAATCGACAGGAGAAAAAATATGCGTACATGGTACAGAGAGCAAAAATATATATGCGGAGATAATTTTATAGATATTCAAATTTTTCCTGTTTATCCTCCTGCAAAGGGGAGAAGAGGAAAAAGAAAGCCGACAACGGAAATTCAGGCAAGGCTCAACGAAGAAAATGCCAAAAAGAAATATATCAGGCTTATACATAGCAATTTTAAAAATAAGGATTATGAGCTAACGTTGACGTATGACGAGGACAGCAGACCCGAAAGCGAAGAGGAAGCAAAAAAAGACATACAGCGTTTTTTCAGAAGAGTCAGAACTATATATAAAAAGCTTGGGATTGAATTTAAGTATATATGGACGATGGAGCGGTCGTCAACAGGCAAGATACATTTTCATATTTTTATGAGCGGCGGAGCAGACCGAACAGAGCTTGAGGATATATGGAAAAAAGGCTATGCAAACACAAAATCGCTCAAATTTTCGAAAAACGGAGTTGCGGGGTTAGCGCATTATACGCTAAAGGACAAGCCTCTTACATACAGGCGGTGGAGCGGAAGCAAGAATTTAAAGAAGCCTGAGATGCCTCGTTCTAATGATTATCGTATAACAAAGACAAAAGCGAGGAAGTTATACGAAATCTACGAAAGATACGAGGAGTTTGAAAGCGAGTATCCCGAATATAAAAAATTTCTTAAGGATTATAGCGTTGCGGAGGTAAAAGCGATGCACAATCAAATAAATTATGAGTATTATTTTTCGATTAGGCTTTATCGAACAAATTTTCTCAAGGAATGAAAGGAGCAATTTTATGAGGTATGAGAGCAGAATAACAGAGGATAATGAACAAGAGTTTGTTTTTGAGTGGGCGCAGATGCAAAGCGGCAAATATCCTGAGCTTAAATTGATGTACCACGTTCCAAACGAAGGCAAGAGAAGCGCAAGCTATGGAGCAAGGCTTAAGAGGAGCGGAATGAAAACGGGGGTGAGTGATATTTGTCTGCCTGTTTCAAGAGGCGGTTATCACGGCTTATATATTGAGCTTAAGGTAAACAAAAATAAGCCTACAAAGGAACAGCGGGAATTTACAGAGCTTATGCTTGAGCAGGAATATCTGGCTTGCGTGTGCTATGGAGCGGATGAGGCAACAAGTATGATAAAAAAGTATTTGTCTTTGCCAAAAATTACGCTAAGACAGCTTTTGGTTGCTATGCAGGAACAATGTGGGATAAGCATAGAAAAAGCATATATGCAGGGGGATATATGAGAGGGACAAGCCCGACAAGGCGACAAAAAATTCAAATGGAGCATGTTGGATTAAATTCTGATAATTGGCTTGTTATAAGAGACAATATTGAATATATGCGAATTATACATAGGCATACAGCAACGGAGCGGATAATTCCAAAGACAATTCTTGAGGCGGTGAAAAGATGATTGTATGCGACAAGTGCAAAAACAAATTTAATGATTACAGCATAACGGAGTGTAAGCATCCTGCGGTAAATAAAAAGATAGGCAGGTATATGTGTATATGCTGTTGTATACCGTGTAAGCATTTTAAACACGAAGGGCTTGGATATAAATGCATATATCCAAAAGAAAAATAAAAAAAGGAGAATGAAATTATGACAGAACAGGCAATTGTAAAAATTAACGAGGAAATGCAAAAGGATGCAGACAATAAGTATTTGGAAATCTTAGGGCATTATGTAATTGACAGGTGCGAGGACAAGCTGTGTGCTGAAAAGGTAATAAAAGGCACATTAACGCTTAAGGGAGCCTTTGAAGAGATTAAGAAAAAGGCTAAAAAAACGGCAAAGAACGGGTGTTCAGTAATGAAAGACAGAGAGATATTTGATGTTGTTGACAGATATTTTGGTTTTAGTGTTGACGATAAACAAAGGCAAAAAAGCATATCCTCTGTTGATGGAGTAGAGGTATCGGAAAAAACTCCATCTGTAAACGCTTTAGATTTGGACTTTGAAAGTCTTATATAGCGGAGGGGTGAGTGATATGGTACTAAGCAAAGAAATAAAAGAGATGGAATTTAAGCCGTATAGCGGACCTGAAATGTGCTCTTTTATGGTATACGACAACATTATTAAACAAAAAAACAGAGAATTACATATTTTTGATTTCGTTGCAAACAGACAACGAATGAGCAATTATTCGATGCCGAGCGATGTCAGGCTCGTTATCGATAAAGAAAAATCGGATTATTATATTGTTGCTGGCGATAAATCCGGGAGAAAGGATATATCTGAGTTGATAGGCGGAATAAAATACTCATATCCCGAAATAGAAAAGACAACAGAAACGCATTTAAAAAAGGTTATAGGGGCAAAAGGACGAACGGATAATCACTGTATGGCCGAGCTTATGGATTTTTTAAGAGACATACGCTGGGAACATAAAGCAAAAACGAGAGAAAAAAACGGTTATATCCAAAATGACTATATATCCGAATGTCCTACAGAGCTTCCCGATGGGCTTGAAAGATGGATAAGAGGCGAAATTCTGTCAAACGATAAAACACTTGTTTATAAAAAGGGGAACCTTCGGGGAACGTGCTATTTGTGCGGCAGAAAAGTAACAAGAACAAATAAGCGATTTATACAGAACAATTATGTTAGATGCCCGGATTGCGGCAGTGAGGTCCTTTGCGTGCTTGAGGGCGGAGCTTCGTGGAGAAATGATTATGTAAAGAACATTGCATTTATGCAAAAAGATAATAGCGGAGCGGTGTGGATTAGAGTTTTTCACATAGTAAGGGATACAAAAATAGAATATAAGCCTATGAAGAAGTATTTGGATGAAATAGTGAGGTATTGCATAAGCAAAGGCGGCAAGGTGGCAATGTGGCAGAAAGAGAGAAAACAAAGCTATTTTATGAGGTCCATAGCATATGAGTGTCCTGAGTGGCAAAGAACAGAGAGAGTTCATATTTATGAGCCGAGTATTTTGTTTACTGAAAACATAGAAGAGACAACAGAAAACACTTGTCTGCAATATGCGAAGATAATTGATTATATAGATAATCCAAAAACTTATACAGATGCGATACAATATGCAATAAGCTTTGCGAGGTATCCTGTGATGGAGTTTTTATATAAAAGCGGATTCTATCAGCTTGTAAATCAAAAAATAGGCCACAATCCTGCACCATACGCAATAAGATGGCAACAAAAAAAGCTTGCAGATTGCTTTAAATTTCCTCTTCGGATGCTGAAGCTTCAAGAACCGCACGAATGGAATATGGAGCAGATTGATACAGTAAACAACCTTTACAAAATTGTATCGGAAAAAGAGCTGTTGGAAATAGTAAAAGGCAAGTTTAAAATAGATATACTTAAGCAGGTACTTAAGTATATGACACTTGCGAAGTTCAAGAAATATATTGAGTTTAAAGGCGTGTCAGAAAATGATTACAAAGACTATATTATAGAGTGTGAAAAACTGAAATTTGACATGAAGAATAAAAGCGTGTTGTTTCCTAAGGATTTCAAATCGGCGCATAACAGAACTATGAATATGGTTGATTTTGAAGAGAATAAAGCAATGTATAAGAAGTTTGAAAAGATAGCACAGTCGTTGGAGCGGTTTAATTTTGAGGGTGAAGAATTGCTTATAAGAGTAGCCAAAACTCCACACGAGCTTAAGCGTGAGGGAAGTGTATTACATCATTGTGTTGGTGGGTATGCTGAGAGGGTTGCAAAAAAAGAAACCAGTATATTCTTTATAAGGCAAAAAGACAATCCTGATGCGCCGTATTTTACATTGGAACTGAGAGACAAAAAAATTGTTCAGTGCAGAGGAAGAAGCAACAAGAGTTATGAACACGAAGCTAATGTGAAAATGTTTGTAGACAAATGGTATAGCGAAATCGTGTTAAAAGAGAAAAAGAAAACTGCATAAAGGAAGGGGAAATGTGATATGGAAAATATGATAACGAGGTCTATAGATGTAATAACGAAGGAGATAAATTTTTATAAAAATATGGCCGGGGAGGCAGTGCTTGAAATCGGAAAGAGACTTAACGAAGCAAAAGCACAGCTCGAGCATGGCGAGTGGCAAGAGTGGCTTGAAAAAGAAATTGAGTTTTCGGAGGTTTCAGCTCAGAGGTTTATGAGACTTGCGAGAGAATACTTAAATCCGTCTCCGGTGATGGCTTTGGGAGCATCAAAAGCACTTATTTTATTAGCGCTTCCTGAAGAAGAGAGAGAAGTGTTTATGAATGAAACGCACACTATTAATGGCGAAGAAAAGACAGTTTCCGATATGAGCAAAAGAGAGCTTGAAAAAGTTGTAAAAGAAAGAGACGAGGCAATAAAGAGAGAAGAGCTTGCAAAAAAAGATGTCTCTGAGCTTGAAGATAAGCTTAAATATAAAAGCATGGAAGCAGAAGAAGTCGCAAAACAAGCAGAGGAAGCGCAAAGAGAGCTTGAAGAATTAAAAAACA
>JAZNSA010000078.1:0-7232 GCA_045590935.1 Clostridia bacterium
TAACCTCAATATTCTTTCCTACGCGCGCTTTAAATTCAGCCTGAATTTTTTCAACAAGCTCAAAGCAGTCCTGTGGGAAAAGCTTAACAGCATCCTCTGTTGACTTGTTTGAGCCTAAAAGACCATATTTTTCGTTAAAGCCACTACCGTCAACAGATGCGTTTAATATCTCATCAAAACCTACAACACACTTAGCTCCCGCATCACGCAAAATACGCTTTGTACGTGCACGAGTGTGTATATCACAGTTAAGAACGCTATCTGTATATTTTAAAATTACACGAGGGTCATTTGCAAAAATAATTTCAACCTCTGTCCCACATGAACGAATTAAATCGCCATAAAATTTTACATAATCAACGCCTGTAAAAGGATGAAGATTTTCACCGAACAACTCACGATACTTCTTCTCGTCTAAAACATCAGAATAAGGATTTATCCCCGCTTCATCAACCTGGTCTAAAGAAACAAGTGCATTACCAACCTCATCACTGGGATAGTTAAGCATTAATACAATTTTCTTCGCACCCTTTGCTATACCACGCAAGCAAACAGAAAAACGATTACGGCTCAAAATCGGAAAAATTACGCCAATAGTTTCTCCGCCAAGCTTAGCTTTAACGTCTTTAGCTATTGCATCAACAGATGCATAATTTCCTTGCGAACGAGCAACAATCGACTCAGTTATTGAAACAACGTCTTTATCACGAAGCTCAAAGCCCTCCGCTTCTGCCGCCTTTATAACACTATCTACAACGATACTGACCATATCGTCTCCCTCTCTTATAATAGGACAACGAATACCTCTTGAAATTGTACCAACTCTTCTTTCCATAAAAAAACCTCCGTTTTAATGGCTACTGCCAAAATTTCTGCAAGGGCGAACCCTTACCGTATATTCCATAAGCAAACCATAAATTTGCGTTTGGTTTAAATAAATAACACACCTTAATATACAGTATACCCTATTTTCCGATGTTAATCATCAAAACTGTTATATCCGCAGGCGATACACCTAAAATTCTGCTCGCTTGCCCTATTGTTTCAGGGCGGATTTTTTCAAGCTTTTGCCTTGCCTCAAGGCGAAGACCCGTCATATTTAAATAGTCAATATCGCTTGGAATCTTTCTTGCATCAAGCTTTTTCAGCTGAGCCGCCGCCGCATACTGCTTTTTTATATATCCCTCATATTTAATCTTGATTTCCGCTTGCTCCGATACTTCAAGTGGCAATTTCTTTCTTTCAGAATCGATAGACTCTATTTTTTTATAATCAAGCTGAGGACGTCTGATTAAATCTGCAAGCTTTGCACCCGTTTTGAGAAGAGACAACCCGTATTTCTCAAGAAGCGGATTCGCAAGCTGAGGCGAAACATTTGTCGACTCAAGCCTTTCGACCTCGTTTGCAATCAAATCTTGCTTTTCTAAATATTTTTTATATCTTTCTTCGCTTATAAGCCCGATTTCATATCCAATCGGAGTCAATCTCTCGTCAGCATTGTCCTGCCTTAGCAAAAGCCTGTACTCCGAGCGAGATGTCATCATTCTGTACGGCTCGGTAACCTCCTTTGTAACAAGGTCATCAATAAGCGTGCCAATATATGCCTCATCTCTTTTTAAAACAATTGCCTCTTTTCCGTCGAGAAGCCTTGCGGCGTTTATTCCCGCTATCAACCCTTGTGCCGCAGCTTCCTCATATCCGCTTGAGCCATTAAACTGCCCCGCTCCAAACAAGCCAAAAATATTTTTAAATTCGAGCGACGGTTTAAGCTGAGATGTAACAACGCAATCATACTCAATAGCGTACGCAGGGCGCATAATCTTAACATTTTCAAGCCCCTCAATCGTTCGTATCATTTTTTCCTGAACTTCTTCGGGAAGGCTTGTCGAAAATCCCGAAACATACATCTCCTCAGTAGTTATTCCCATCGGCTCAACAAAGAGCTGATGACGTGGCTTTTCAGAAAAGCGCACAACCTTATCTTCTATCGATGGACAGTACCTCGGACCTATTCCCTCAATTTTTCCTGAATATAGCGGCGCACGATGAAGATTTTCACGAATTATCTCGTGCGTGCCAACATTTGTATAAGTCAAATAGCAGTTCACAAGATTTTTTAGCCCTTCGGGATTTGTTTCAAATGAAAACGGAGTTATTTCCTCATCTCCCGACTCAGCCGACATAACGCTTGTATCAACGCTGCTCCTTAAAATTCTCGGCGGGGTTCCCGTTTTAAAGCGCTGAAGCTCAACGCCTATCTTTTTTAGCGACTCCGAAAGCTCATTTGCGGCAAACATTCCGTCAGGTCCTGAGCTTTTTTCATAATCACCAATCAAAATTTTTCCCCTCAGGAAGGTTCCCGTAGCAATAATTGCACAACTGACCTCATATCTCATACCCGTCGCCGTAACAACCTCGCTCACCTTACCATTCTTTGTAACAATTTCAACAATCTCCGCCTGCCTTACATCCAAATCGGACTGCATCTCCAAGCGGTGTTTCATCTCAATTTGGTACATTCGCCTATCAATTTGCGCACGCAAAGAGTGAACAGCAGGGCCTTTTCCCTTATTTAACATACGGGATTGAATAAAGGTTTTATCCGCAACCTTTCCCATTTCGCCACCAAGAGCATCAATCTCTCGAACGAGATGCCCTTTTGCCGTTCCGCCTATATTTGGATTACAAGGCAAATTTGCAACCGCATCAAGATTAGTTGCAAACATAATTGTTTTTTTGCCCAACCTTGCCGCCGCAAGCGCCGCTTCACAGCCCGCATGTCCGCCACCAACAACAGCTATATCATACTTTTGTAAACTCTCTGTACTCAAGCCCATCACCTTTACAAATTTCTTCACCACTATACCACTATATAATAATATCATTTTTGCATAGGAATTTCAAGTAAATCGAAAAAAATTTTTAAAAAAATATTGATTTTTTGAAAAATTTCAAAAAAATGTTGTCAAACGTACTAATTTAGTGTATAATGTAGGGTGTATGTTTATAAGTTAGTTCTTGAAATATTACAAAACTATATGTATCCTTATTAGCTCACGATAAGGAACTGATACATTTTTGTGGGCGGAAAGGTATTGAAATTAATATGTCAGAAGCACAAAATAACGAAATGAATACTCAGGAGCTTTCCGAGCTTTTGCAAATAAGAAGAGACAAGCTTACTGATCTTCAGGAGGCAGGCAAGGACCCTTTTGAAATAACAAAGTATGATGTTTCTCATCATTCTCAGCAAATTAAGGACAATTACACTGACCTTGAGGAAAAAAGAGTTTCTGTTGCGGGAAGAATTATGTCAAAAAGAGGAATGGGAAAAGTTTGTTTTTGCCATATAAGCGACCTTGACGGGCAAATTCAGCTCTTTGTTAAAAAGGATATTTTGGGCGAAGAGGATTATGCAACGTTTAAAAAATATGATATTGGAGATATAATCGGAGCAGAGGGCGTTGTTTTTACAACGCAGACAGGTGAAATTTCAATCAGGGCCGACAAAATTGTTCTTTTATCGAAGTCGCTTTTGCCTCTTCCCGAAAAGTTTCACGGGCTTACAGATACAGATGCAAGATATCGCCAACGTTATGTTGACCTTATCATTAATTCTGAGGTTAAAGATACTTTTATAAAAAGGTCAAAGATAATTTCGTCAATTAGAAACTATCTGAATAATGATGGCTTTTTAGAGGTTGAAACGCCTATGCTTGTTTCTAATGCGGGCGGTGCGGCAGCAAGACCTTTTGAAACTCATTTTAACGCATTGGACGAGGATTTCAAGCTTCGTATTTCGCTTGAGCTCTACTTGAAACGTCTTATAGTTGGCGGTCTTGAGAGAGTATATGAAATTGGACGTGTTTTCAGAAACGAAGGCTTAGATACAAGACATAACCCTGAATTTACCTTGATGGAGCTATACCAGGCGTATACGGATTATCACGGTATGATGGATTTAACAGAAAATTTGTATCGCCATGTTGCAATGGAAGTTTTGGGTACAACGAAAATTACTTATAACGGTATCGAAATGGATTTAGGAAAGCCTTTTGAAAGAATAACTATGCTTGATGCTGTTAAAAAATATGCTAATGTTGATTTTAATGAAATAAATACTATTGAAGAAGCAAGAGCAGTTGCCGACGAGCACCATATCGAATACGAAAATCATCATAAGAAGGGCGATATTTTAAACCTATTCTTTGAAGAGTTTGTTGAGGACCATTTAATTCAGCCAACATTCGTTATGGACCACCCCGTTGAGATTTCTCCGTTGACGAAGAAAAAGCCTGAAAACCCTGATTATGTTGAGCGTTTTGAGTTCTTTATGAATGGTTGGGAAATGGCTAATGCGTATTCTGAGCTTAATGACCCAATCGACCAAAGAGAGCGTTTCAAGGCTCAGGAAGAGCTTTTGGCTCATGGCGATGAAGAAGCGAATACAACAGACGAAGACTTTATGCGTGCTCTTGAAATCGGTATGCCCCCAACAGGCGGTATCGGTTTCGGTATAGACCGTATGTGTATGCTACTTACTGATTCTGCCGCTATCCGCGACGTTTTGTTGTTCCCGACAATGAAGCCGTTGGACAAATAATGCTGAAATAACAAGGTTTTAGGTGTTTCACTGCACCAAATACTGCACCAATGTGTGCAAAAAAAAAGGTATCTAACATTAGAAAGGACTATGGGGTTTTCATGGTCCTTTCTAAAATTTGTTTTGAAAAATAACATTGTTATAATTGAAAAAGTATGCTTTCTGTGATATAATAAAAATAAAGATTTTAAAAATGAGGTGAGCATTATGCCAGTAGATATAAAAGAATGGGGTACGTTCAAGGATAGCTTAAAAGCACCTGTTTTTAATTGGTTTACATATCCAGCTGGCTTTTCATATAAAGCAGTAAAATACAGCATACAAGAAGAAAAATTGACAGATGGAAGTGTTGTCTATGATCCTTTTATGGGAAGCGGAACCACAAATCTTGTAGCTAAAACAATGGGTATAAATTCGATAGGAGTCGAAGCACATCCGTTTGTGTATCCTGTTGCAAAGTGTAAATTAAATTGGGATATTGCTAATGAAAGCGTACAAGAAAATCTTGAATGCATAAAAGAAACTATTTATAATGATAGTCGCGATGACACTTCGGTCGAGGAAATATTAAGAAATGAATTTCCTGAATTGGTATTAAAGTGTTTTCTCCCAAGAACTTTGTATGAAATACTTATCGTGCGGAATTATATCCAAAAAATAAAAGATGACGATGTTCGTTTATTTATGAGAGTTGCTTTGATTGCTACATTGAGAGATGTGTCCATAGCTGCGACAGGATGGCCATATATAGCACCAAATAAAATTAAAGTTACGTCTTTATCAAAAGAAGGTTTTAAAACATATTGCAAAAGATGTAATGATATGTTGAAAGATTTATTAGACATAAAAAAGCAGAGTGGAAAGAATGATACTTTCCATAATTTGATTTTGGGAGATAGCAGATATACAGAATCCTTGATTGAAGACAAGTTTGTTGACCACATTTTTACATCACCGCCTTATTTAAACAATTTTGATTATGCTGACAGAACACGACTAGAAATGTATGTTATGGGAGACGCAAAAACTTGGGGAGATATTACATCTACAGTAAGAACAAAACTCATAACAAGTGCGACTACTCAAATAGATAGAAGTGATGAGAAATATACTTTTTTAGAAAATTTTATAGCCGATTGCCCAAAAGAATATGATTTTTTGAACGAAGCGGTAAACAAGTTGTCAAAAATACGATTGACTAAGGGCGGAAAAAAGAGCTATGATTTTTTAGTTATAGGATACATAAATGATTTATATTTAGTTTTAAAAGAGTGCTATCGGGTTTTGAAGAACGGAAGCACAGCAAAATTCATCCTTGGCGACTCGGCTCCGTATGGAGTACATATTCCTACAGATGAATTGATAGGTAAGATGGGCGTGAATATTGGCTTTAATAGTTATGACATAGACGTTTTGAGGACAAGAGGAGATAAGTGGAAAGACAATCCCCAAAGACATGGGGTTGCATTAAGAGAGTCTATAGTAACGCTTAGAAAGGAGAAATAAAACTATGTCTACAGGAAAAGTGGTTACCAATGGCGGTAGTGCTATTGGCGAGGCTATTGGTGATTTATTGGAAGAACAGGTACATAAAACTTTTAAGGAAATTGAAGAATACAATCACATTTATTTTCTAACGAGATATGGTAAAACTAAAGCAGGAAAAGAGAGTAAAAAGCTTTTACTTCCTGATGAGTATGGGAATGAGTATAATATGGATGGTCTTGTCATTGACGAGACAGGAATTCCGCTTATGCTTATTGAAAGTAAGTATATAAGGTATAAAAAGCATAATAGAGATAAGGCGAGTTGGATTTGTAATGCACATTCCGCTGTTAGAAAATTTTTTCCTAGTATAAGATCATCAGTTGCAGTACTTGCGGGGAATTGGAGTAGCACCTCATTAGCAATGTTAACTAGTTATGGCGTATCTTATTTCATGATTCCTTTTAATGAAATATCTCAGATATTAAAAGGTTATAATATTGACTTTGAGTGGGAAGAAAATGATTATGATAAAGCCTTAAAGGCTTGGAATATCTTTTCCTCTTTAACGACCGAAGAAAAAAAGACAATTGGGAAGAGAATGATAGATATAGTTAAAGCCCAGTTGGTAAATTATGTTGAAAGTGTTCTTGATGATACAATAATTAGAAATTTATCAAAAATAGTAATAGAAATGCATACAAATAAAAACGAAGTCTTTAAATATACTTTTGACAGCAAGGAAGAAGCGATAAAATTTCTCTCGGATTTTGATGGGAAATTTGATCTAACACAATTCAAATCAATTTTTCAGCATCCAACATATGATTAAAGATGACGGCGTTAAACAAAAAAGGCTGTTCTGTCGTGTTCGGTATAAATTACGACACCACTGACACCAATTTTGACACCAATTCTCCTATGGTGTATGTAGAGTTATGTGGGGTTATGCAAAAACCAAAATTTGCATAACTCTTGACATAAAGGCTTATGTAGAGTTATAATAACTTATGTAATTATTGGGAATAAATTCCCAACAATGAAGCCACTTGATAACAAATAAAATTATTAAAAGGGGATGTTTAAAAAGTTTGACTTTTTAAACATCCCCTAATATCGTTCTAAGGAGATTGGAAAAAAGCTT
>JAZNSA010000079.1:0-6762 GCA_045590935.1 Clostridia bacterium
CTTTTAGAGTTTTTCCTTCAATAAAAACAGCCAAATCAAATCCGCCACTCATAAGATATACGCTTTTTACCATATCAAACTGATATATTTTTTTTGCGATTTTATCAAATCCTTCACCAAACTGGGGGGTTACTTTAAGCTCTATAAAAGCCGTAACATCCTCTTTCATTGTTCTTTCCCAGTTTATAAGAGTTTTATATCCTAAAATTGTACCGTCCTCTTCAAAGGACTTAATGGCGGCGGCAACCGCATTGGGGTCTTTATCCAGCATAACAGCTATTTGCTCGGCTGTTAATCTGCAATCTTTTTCTAAAATTTCTAAAATTTGTTCCGACATAAAAATTCCTCCAATACGATATATTCGCAAAATGCGTAAAAATAATATATATTTTTTTAAATATCAAGATTTTCAACAAAACGGGCATTACCCTCAATAAATTCACGTCTTGGGTCAACATTATCTCCCATAAGCACAGTAAATACTTCATCTGCACGAACAGCATCCTCAACAGTTACTCTCCTCATTGTTCTATTTTCAGGATTCATAGTTGTTTCCCAAAGCTGTTTACTTGTCATCTCACCAAGACCTTTGTAACGCTGAACATCACATTTTCCGCCCATTTCTTCAACTACCTTTAAAAGCTCATTGTCATTATAAACATACTTTATATTTTTTCCTTTTTCAACCTTAAATAAAGGCGGCTGAGCAAGATATATATATCCACCTTCTACCAAAGGTCTCATATGACGGAAGAAGAAAGTTAAAAGCAATGTTCTGATATGAGAACCATCAACATCGGCATCCGCCATAATTATTATTTTATGATACTTAAGCTTTTCAACATTAAATTCATCACCTATTCCTGCGCCCAATGCCATTATAATAGGCAGTAATTTTTCATTTCCATAAACCTTATCTATTCTTGCCTTTTCAACATTAAGCATTTTTCCCCATAATGGTAAAATAGCCTGAAAGCTTCTGTCTCTTCCCTGTTTTGCACTTCCGCCCGCAGAGTCTCCCTCAACGATATATATTTCATTTTTAGCAGGGTCTTTTCCTGAGCATTTCGCAAGCTTACCTAAAAGAGACGAATCTCCCGTTTGAGCAGACTTTCTTGTTGCTTCTCTTGCTTTTCTTGCGGCTTCTCTTGCTCTTGATGCAGTTAATGATTTTTCAAGTATCATTTTTGCAACAATAGGATTTTCCTCAAGAAAATCAGCAAATTTATCCGAAACAGTTTTATCAACAAGACTCCTTACCTCACTGTTTCCAAGCTTTGTTTTTGTTTGCCCTTCAAACTGCGCCTCCATAACCTTAACACTTATTACTGCCGTTAAGCCTTCTCTTACATCATCTCCTGTAAGATTTTGGTCTTTTTCTTTTAATATATTATATTTTCTTGCATATTCATTAAAAACTCTTGTTAAAGCTGCTTTAAAGCCCGCTTCGTGAGTTCCGCCCTCTGTTGTATTAATATTATTTGCAAAAGACATAAATGTTTCAGAATAATTATCCGTATACTGCATTGCTATTTCAACATACGAATCACCTTTTTGACCATCAAAATATATTATATCATCATGAATAGAAACCTTTTTTCTGTTTATATGCTTAACAAATTCCTTTATTCCACCTTCATAATGCATCTTATTATAAATTTCTTCTTCGCCACGCAAATCTCTAAATTCAATATTTATTCCGCCATTTAAAAATGCCTGCTCTCTTAAACGAGTTAATAAAATATCATAATCATAATCAAGGGTTTCAAAAATTGCATTATCTGCTAAAAAGCTTACTTTAGTACCTGTTTTTGAAGTTGTTCCTATTATTTTAACCTCTCCGCAACTCTTTCCTCTTTCATATCTTTGATAATATATATTTTCACCGTTGCATACCTCTACTTCGAGATATTCAGAAAGAGCATTAACAACAGAAGAACCAACACCATGAAGACCTCCTGAAACCTTATATCCTCCTCCGCCAAACTTTCCGCCTGCATGAAGAATTGTAAAAACAACCTCCAAAGTAGAAATACCCATTTTTGGATGTATTCCTACCGGTATACCTCTTCCGTCGTCAACAACAGTAATAATATTTCCCGGCTCTATTGTTACTTCTATATTTTTACAATATCCTGCAAGAGCCTCATCAATTGCATTATCAACAATCTCATAAACAAGATGATGAAGACCTCTTATAGAAGTTGAGCCTATATACATTCCCGGACGCTTTCTTACAGCTTCTAAACCTTCAAGAACCTGTATCTGGCTTTCATCATAATTATTTTCTGTTGCGGTTATATTAACATTTTCATCCATCTTAATAAAACCCTCCTTAAATTAATCTAAAATCTATTTTTTTTATTTATTCTTTTATATACTCAAAAATACTTTCATTTGCTCTTTTATAAATAGTTGCCGCAGAAAGAGGTGATATATATAAATATATTTTTTTGTTTTTTTCACATAGTATATAGCTTTTTGGCAAATCATATTTACTAACGTCAACAACTATTTCGTTTTTTTGAGATAAATCTAAAAATTCTCTTGTTCTTTTTGACATCGTTGTACTTTCCAAATCAAAAATAGCAATAACCTCATTTAAAGAAATTACAACATCGCTTCCAAGATGTAAAAACACAAAACATTTCTCCCTTTACACACTTATTTTAACCTTTCTATCCTCAACTAAGAAAAAGCTAACATCCTTATTTGTCAGGGCATCTTCCTTATCGGTACAAGTTATTAAAACCTGTTTATCTCTTATTTTTCCTTTTAAGTATTCTCTTCTTGAGCTGTCAAGCTCGCTTGTTATATCATCTAATAAAATTATAGGATAATCACCCTTTATGTCCTTTATAACCTCTGCTAAAGAAAGCTTTAAGCTTAAAACAATACTTCTTTGCTGACCTTGAGATGCAAACCGACGAGCCTCTTTTTTATCTATGAAAAACAATATATCGTCTCTATGAATTCCCGTCTGAGTTATTCCTAAATTTATATCGCTTTTTCTTGTTGCAACTAATTTTTCATAGATATTTTTCTTTATAATATCAAAATCGCAGGAATTTTTAAAATCGTCATAAAAACCACACAAATATTTTATTTTTAAATTTTCATTTGAAATTTCTTTGTGAATATTATAAAGATATTCTTTTAAATCTTCTAAAAATTCATATCTGTAAACAGAAATTACAGCACATATTTCCGCAAGCGATTCATCCCATATATCAAGCATTTCCAAACCTTTTTCATTTTTAGAAATTTCTTTTAAAAGACAATTTCTTTGAGCTAATATTTTTATATAATTATTAAGATTTTTAAGATACAAAGGCTTTATTTGAGAAATAGACATATCTAAAAATCTTCTTCTCTCCGACGGACCGTTTTTTATAATAGAAAGGTCCTCAGGTGAAAACATTACAACATTTATATAATCTGAAATTTCACTTATTTTTTTAATATTAACATCATTTATTAAAACGTGTTTCTTTTTATCCTTATATATTTTAAAAGCACCTTTAAAATCTCTCTGGTGAGAATAAAAATCCAACGAAACAGATGCTTCCTCACCACTGTCCTTTATAATTTCCTTTATGCTTGCTCCCCTATGAGACCTGCCTGTACTAAAAAAGTAAATTGCTTCTAATATGTTTGTTTTTCCTGCCGCATTTTTTCCATAAATAATATTTGTTTTTTTTGAAAAATCAATTGTCAAATCATTATAAGACCTGAAATTTTTTAAAGCAATTTTATTTATAAACATTTTATTTCACCTTTATTAAAAGGACTTCATCTTCAAAAGTAACTAAAACTTCATCGCCTGCTCTTATTTTTTTTCCTCTCATAGTACAAACTTCATTATTTACACAGACAATCTCATCTAAAATAATATCCTTCGCATCACTTCCATTTTCAGCTATTCCGCTGAATTTCAAAAGCTGGTCAAGCTTTATATATTCCGTTTTTATTTTAATTTCTTCAGACTGCATACAAATTCTCCTTTATGCTTGAATATTTATAGGCATAATCATATACAAAAAGCTATCTCCCTCAGTTGGCATAACAATACATGGATTTCTTGAAGAAATAAAGTTTATATTAACTTCCTCACAATCACAATTTCTGAAAACACTATGTAAATATCTTTGGTTTAAACCTATTAAAAGCTCTCCGCCTTTTTTTGATTCAACATTTACTGTATCTGATATTTTGCCTATTTGAGAAGAACAATTTATATTAATTTCATCATCCTTTATGTGAACCTTAAGGGCCGACTTTGTATTATCTGAATTTGTTATAAGAGATGCTCTCTCAAGCGATTCAAATATTTCATCTGTTCTTGCCTTTAATTGAATTTCAAAATCTTTTTGCTTTTCAATAACGTTTTTATAGTTTGTATATTCTCCATCCTTTAAACGAGATGTAACAGTAAAATTCTCAAACTCAAAAAGAATATGCTTTTCTGAAAAATAGATATTAACCATTTTATCGTCATCATTTATAATTTTTAAAAGCTCTCCAAGAGTTTTTCCAGGTACAATAACTTTTATATCTTTATTTTCTGCATCTATATTTTCTTTTTTTATAGCCATTAAAAATCCATCAGTTGAAACAACTGTTATTTTATTATTTGAAATTTCAAAAAGAGAGCCTGTCCATATAGGCTTTTTATCGTTTGTTGAAATAGCAAAGATTGTTTGTTTTATTAAGCTTTTAAGCTTATTGTTTTCAATTGAAATAAAATCATTTTTATTAATTTCAGAAATTTTAGGATATTCAGAAGCGCTAAGTCCTGAAATATCAAAATTAACATTTGAGCATTTAATTTGAGTTACATAATTTTCATCCGTTTGAATAAAAACAGGGGCATCAGGAAGTCTTCTTATTATATCACCAAACATTCTTGCATTTAAAACAACACTTCCCTCCTCGCTTACCTGAACATTACAACTATATTTAATTCCAAGCTCCAAATCGTTTCCCGTAAGATTTATTCCTGTATTTGTTGTTTCTATTAAAATTCCTTCTAAAACAGGAAGAGTTGATTTACTTGAAACTGCTTTTTGAACTGTATTAATTCCGTCTAATAATACGTTTTTATCGCATATAATTTTCATTTAAAAAACTCCTTTTTATATTAAAAATAAAATAAATAAAATATATATTATAGTAGTTGTAGTAGTAGAGATGTGAAATGTGTGAAAAAGTTTAAAAACAGTATATTTTATAAGCATTTTACTATGTTAATAATATATTTATAACTGCTTTTGATAATCCACATAATTAACATTTTAACATCTATCCATATAAACCTTTTAACATATCAATATAAAAATATTGATAACTACTTTAAAATACTTTTTAGTTGTTTTGTCATAATTTCTATTGCAGAGGCTACCTCTTGATTTGATTTGATACTTTTTTCTATATTATCTACTGCGTGAATAACTGTTGTATAATGTCTGTTTCCATATTCGTTTCCTATAACAACAAAAGACATATCGGTAAGCTTTCTGCAAAGATACATACAAATTTGCCTTGCATCTGAAATATCTTGCGTTTTTCTCTTTCCTTTTATATCCTCAATAGGAATACCATAATATTTTGAAACTGTTTCATTAATTGATTTTGCAGTTATTCTTATAACTCCCTCTGTTGCTATAACAGAGCTTAATGCATCTTCAGCAAGCTTTAATGTTAATGGTGTTCCTGTTATTTTAGAATATGAAACAACTCTTGTAAGAGCTCCTTCAAGTTCTCTTATATTAGATTTAACATTATCGGAAATATAACAATAAACATCATAAGGAACATTAACATTTTCAAATGATGCTTTCTTTTGAAGAATTGCAATTCTTGTTTCATAGTCAGGTGGTTTTATATCTCCTATTAATCCGCATTCAAATCTTGTTCTTAGTCTGTCTTCAAGAGTACTTATTTCTCTTGGAAGTCTGTCAGATGTTAAAACAATTTGTTTGTTTGCATTATATAAATCATTAAATGTATGGAAAAATTCTTCCTGACCTAATTCTTTTCCCGCCAAAAATTGAACATCGTCGATTAAAAGTATATCCGCATTTCTATATTTATTTCTAAAGCTTGGTGTCGTACGGGATGAAATAGCTGAAATAAGCTCATTTATAAACATTTCCGAGGAAATATAAACAACATTCATTGTTGGATTTATATTTCTTACATGGTTTGCAATAGCGTGCATTAAATGAGTTTTACCAAGCCCTGAATCTCCATAAAGGAAAAGAGGATTATAAGTCTGGGCAGGAGCTTCTGCAACTGCAACTGCCGCTGCGTGAGCAAAATAATTTGAATTTCCTACAACAAATGTATCAAAGGTATATCTCGGATTTATATATGTAGGGATTTGTGATTCATTAACATAACTATTTTCTCTTGTTTCATTTTTTTTGATAAAAGAAATATCATCAACCCCACCTATTACGAATTCTATTTCATACAGATTTCCTAAAATATTTTCAAAAGCACCTGCAATAAGGGATTGGTATCTTTTAATCATTGAAAGAACAAGGTCATTGGAAACAGAAAGAACTATTTTTTTTTCAGTTATTGAAAGAGGCTTAACATCTCCAAACCATGTATTAAAAGCGAGCGAAGAAACCTCAGGCTTTATAAGCTCTAAAGCCGATTCCCATTTTTCTAAAATATTCATTTTTAGTACTCCTTATTATATATTTCTATTTATAGTGGTTGTATATGTGAAAAAAGTTATCAACATAGTTATCC
>JAZNSA010000080.1:0-7736 GCA_045590935.1 Clostridia bacterium
ACTCAATTCATGAAATCTTTGATTTCAATTCACGCCGTAAGGCAATTCATTGAGTTTGCTTTGCAAACTCATTATATAATTAGGTGATAGAAAAGATGCACCTTGTTTTTAATGAATTGACAACTCCGTTGTCATGAATTGGCTAAAGCCATGAATTCTCGCTACGCTCCATGAAATGAATTGCCTTTAATGCACCGCAAGGTGCAATTCATGAGTCGCAGACTCAATTCATGAAATCTTTGATTTCAATTCACGCCGTAAGGCAATTCATTGAGTTTGCTTTGCAAACTCATTATACCACACTCCCCCTACAATGTCAACATAAGTCCGCCTTTACCTCTATTCCCCAAACAAAAAAATATCTGCATCCTTTCGGATGCAGATACTCTTTATTTAACTTTTTACAAAGCTAATTTTTATTATTTCTTGTCGTACTCGATAGCTACAACTTCTGTAACTTCACCGTTTATTAATCTTACGAATGCCCAAGACAAATCTTGTTCAGCTTCGTTTTCGATTACGTAGTCTTCACGCTCCTCATTATATTTTACTGGAAGCTTAATACCATTAGTCTTTGTCTTCATATAAGAAGAAGCCATAATGTCAGCAACTGAAGACTCAACAATCTTCTTTGCAGAAGATGCAAAGTTATTGAAACCAATTACATAAGCACTGTCAGGGATTGTAAGAATCTTTTCATTATCAAACTCGATAGCTTTGTAAGGAACTTCGCCCTCACCCTCAGGAATTACTACTTCACTAAGGTCATCATAGTCAAGTAATGTTACTCTGCCATTGCTTGATTTAGCAACGATACCGAAGAATACTTCGTTATCAAGTTTTGCTGTAGCATCAAGGTTCATGAAGTTATCAAGACCACCAATTGTCATAACGTCTGCAGATGCAGCGTTCTTAGCAGCAGATGGGCTGAAGATTACTTCAAGCTCATCAACGATGCCCTTATCGTTCTTTCCGAACAAGAATGCATCACCGATTGCCATACCCTCGCCGAATACGTCTGGGTCAACAGCGATTGTCTCTTCTGCAAGAGCACCCTCTGTCCAGTAAGATACGTATACAACGTCTGTATCATCTTCACCATAGATACCGTTTCTGAAATCCTTAAAGAATGCCAAAGAACCGTTCTGGTTGATGTTTGTAGATGTTTCAAATACTACTGCAGCACCCATTGTACCATCATTCTGGTAAGAGAAGAAGTATGGGCTATATTCGTTCTCGTCGATTAGCTCTGCAGGGCTAATTACTCTCCAATCATCGATAGATGGACCATCGATAACGAAAATCTTAGCTGTTTCTGCAAGAGTCTTAGAGCTCTTGAACTTGTTGAGCTCTGCCTGCCACTCTGTTGGCTCTGCAACAGTACCAACGTATGTAAACTCTTTAACGTCAGAACCTGTCTTGTAAGCAAAGTCGATTTCTGTTAGGGCATCACCAGCTACTTTGAATGTGATAAACTTATTCAAACCTGCAGCAACTAGTACAACGTCTTCGTTGTTAATAGCACCGATTACGTCTAGGTATGTTGCGTCAGCACCAACTTCTTCAGCAAGATCAGCAGCAAGCTCAGCACCAAACATTTCTATTAATTTAGCATAAGCCAAAACTGGCTCGCCTTCAACTTCTTCTTCCGTAACAGCAACATCTTTCAAAGCAACCTTAACGCCGTTAATCTTAACTTTGTCAGCAGCATTTACTGTTAGCTTAGCGCCTTCGTTTGTTAACATTCTAGCTGTAACTGTACCCATATGGTCTGCACCAACGTAGTCAAGGTAAGCGTAGTTGTTGCTTGCTACTGTTGTAATATCGATATATGCAACGTAGCCGTCAGCATCCAAGTAGAATACGCCTTCGTCATTAGGTTTAAGGTCAGCAAAGTCTAGATTCTTGATTCCTTCAACTATTTCATAATCCTCGTCAGCGATGAAGAACTTCTCCTCAGTATCTTTGATACCTGTGATTTTGCCTTCAACCTTTTCACGAGAAACGATGATATCGAAATATCTTGGGTCATCCATATCGTTTGAAGAAATTGTCAATACGTCAAATTCCTGCAAATCAGCTATATCGATTTCTTTACCGTCAAGAGTAATAGAGAACTCTCTCAAGTTTGTGTTGATTTCTTTATCAAGAGAAACATAGCTCTTTGTGAATGTTCTCTCAGATTTGAAGTTAATTCTCTGTCTGTCTGCATTTACAGAATCAACAACAGCAACTTCAAAATCTTTGATTTCAAACAAATCGATGTAATCATCGTTGTTTGTATCAACCATAACAATTCTACCTCTTACAGGTGTGATTGCTCTCAAAACCTCTGCTGTAGCATCACCGTCGAAATCTTCGCCAAGGATATCGGCAACTGTCATAGGAGCACCATTGTTGATTACGAACAATACGTTGTTATCAACTTTTACATAAGAAATAGCGTTATCTGTATCTCTGTCCTTCCAGAAAGAGAACTTGTAACCATCAAGTGTTGCGAAGTTAGGCTTTCTTGTATCTCTCTCGTTAAAATCCCTGTCAGCCTTGTAAAGAAGTCCCATGTCAGCGATTTCAGATACGTTGTTTCTCTTGCCCTTAGCAGCGATTGCTACGATTGCAAGGTCACCATAAGCATCCTTCTCAATATAAGCAACTGAAGAATAAGCAAGCAAGTCAGCAGCGATTGTGCCTGTAGCATCAATCTTGTTAAATTTGTAACTAACAACAGCGCCTTCCTCGTTTGTAACTGCAGTAGCACCAAGAACATCCTCAAGGTCAACATTGTTTGACTTTGTAACAGTGTAGTTGATGTAACCCTCGTTTAGAGAATCATCATGCTTATATGTGTTTGTTACTTTACCTTCTACCTTGTATATATCCATATACTTGTTTAGAAGAGTTTCGTTAGGAGTAACAATCCACTCTTTGTTGTTGTTAGAGTATGTAACCTGCTTCATCATCTTAGCTTCGATAGCGTAGTAAACAAGCATAGCAACCTTAGCTCTTGTACAATCTTCACCGATTGTACCAGCTGCGCCTGAACCTGTTACGTCAGCTTCGCCAGCTGCATAAATCCAACCTTCAGGATATCCGCCGTTATCTTCAGCCATCTGATTGTACTTCAAAGCAGCCATCAATAGTTTAACAGCCTGCTCCCATTTAACTGTGTCATCTGGACCAAAAGCTGTATCACTGTAACCATTGATATAACCTGCGTTCTTAGCAGCAGCGATAAAACCGGAAGCCCAGTGTGCTGATGTAGCATCAGCGAAACCGCTGTTAGCAGGAGCGATATTGTCGCCCTTGCCTGTAATTACGCAAAGGATTTTAGCCATTTCGGCTCTTGTTACAACTTTATCTGGGTTAAAGTTGCCATTTTCGTCACCAATCATAATGTTAAGTGACTTAAGAATCTGTGTTGCTTCAGCATAAGTAGCATCATCTTCAACGTCCGGGAAAATTGTTCCGGCAGAAACAACCATGCTCAAAGACATAGTTAAAACGATAACTAATGCTAAAACTTTCTTGAGATGTTTCATCATTCTCAATTCCTCCTTAAAAAATGTTTTTGAAAGAGTGATTTTTTTTAGCGAGCCGCGGCCACTCTCTTTCAACGCGACCCGCCCGGCAACGATAAGATTAAACTCTTATCATCTTTATGACACAATTATATCACCAGCAATTTTATGTGTCAATACAAAAATTGCAGTTGTAATATAACTGTAAACTTAGTAACACAAGCGTGTTACTTATATTACAAAATTGACCTCAGATGACACATTTTCAGTCAATAATGTACAAAATTAATGAGATTTGGCACCAAATCATACTCCTGCTATTGCCAAAACCATAAAACCCCACCTATGATATTTTATACCTTAAAATTACAATTGTCAAGGTTTTTTTCCTTTTTTGAACATTTTATTATAATAAAGTAAATATTCAAACCTACCTATATATTGTATAAACGGCTACACATATTTATTCTGCGCAGCCGTTTTATAATTTATTTTTGTTTTATTTCATCAACTGTTCTTACAACAGTATGGGTAATAGGCTTCCATTCAACCTTCTTAAACAAAGCAACAATCGAAATCGGAATTATCGTTGCAAGATAAATAGGGAAGGTAAACGTATACAAAATCTTTTTGAAGTTGCTACAGTTTATGCTGTCCCACTCCGAAACAGTTGTTATAAGCCCAAGCGAATATATAAAAATGTAGAAACACGAAAGCTGCGCCAAATTCGGCATAAGCGTATACGTCAAAATTCGCCACGACGATTTTATAAATATCGCATCATATACTCCCAAAAGGAATACAAACGCACAAACAATGCTCAAAATTACTGCGGGGAAAATTACCATAAGCATATCAAAGCACGAAAAGTTTCTTTTAAAGAAAGCATTATACGCAAGCTTTCCGCCATAATTTCCCATAACCTGATAAAATCCCTTTGCCCAACGCATCCTCTGACGCCACGACTGCGAAAACTTAGTCGGCTGCTCATCGTACAGAACAGCATCCTTCGCATATCCGAATTTTTCACCCTTTATAACATTATCAATCGTAAACTCGATATCCTCTGTTAAAAGGAAATATTTCCAGCCACCCGCTTTTTTTATAATATCCGAATGAACTAAAAATCCCGTACCCGATATTGCACAGCTGACATTCAAATTCATTCTTGCTTCATTAAGATATCTGCTTTCTCTCATAAACCAAAGAGAATATCCCGCCGAAATCCAATTTGAACCGTAATTTTTTGAGTTTCTGTAGCTTGTTATAACTCGGTAGCCCTTATTAAATACCTTGTTCATCTCGTGAATATAATTCTTATCCAACACGTTATCCGCATCAAGAACTATAAATGCATCGCAACCGTTTAAATTTTCATCCATCTGAGAAAACAAATAATCAATTGCATAGCCCTTTCCTATAAGGTCGGGTCTGTTTCTTACAACAACCCTTGCGCCCTTGCTCTCGCTTATCTCCGCCGTTTTATCCCCCTCTGAGCAGTTATCCGCTATAACATATATGTCAACATATTCCGACGGATATGTCTGCGAATTTATACTATCGAGCAAATGTCCGATAACAGTTTCCTCATTTCTTGCAGAAATAATTATTCCATACCTGTTATATTTAATATCCTCAGGCTCTTTTTCCTTCTTTTCAGGCTTTAAAATCATATAAATAACATAGTACACCTGATAAAGATAGCAACAAGTTACAACAATCCACAATATTTTTTCAATACTTGCTATTGCTCCCATACAATCTCCTTTTCTAACACATACAAACTTTTTATAATATTACATTAAGTAATTATAACACCGCAAAGCAGTATTGTCAATAGCTATCATTTTCCTGTCGTATTTTTTTCGCTTTCCTTATTATATCTATGCAATTTTTTCATCATTTTGTACAAAAGTTTTATTAATTGACATATTTTTGTCTTTTAATTTTATTTGAAGTTGTTTTTTCAAATTCTTCTTCCATTATTATTATCTCTCTTACCTGCTTATACATAGGAAGTTCTTTTAAGGCTTCGCTTACCTTCTTTTTAAGCTCATCTTTAGAAATTGTCATTTCAGGGTCTAAATAAATTTTTGCAGTAAGCTGTCTTTCTTCGCCCGATTCCGATTTTGGTGAATAAACAACAACCTCTTTAACCTCATCAATTCCGCTGATATAATTTTCTATTTCCTCAGGGAATACATTTTTTCCATTGCTTAAAACGATAAGATTTTTCTTTCTTCCCGTTATAACAAGCTGCCCTTTCTTATTAAACATTCCGTAATCGCCCGTATAGAACCATCCGTCCTTTATAGCTTCCCTTGTTAAATCCTCTGCTTTATAATAGCCCATCATAACCGTATCGCCGCAAACAATAATTTCGCCTATGCCCTCTTCATTGGGCTCATCAATTTTAACCTCGATACAAGGCAAGCAAACGCCAACCGTTGCAGGGTCGTTAAAAAAGTCCCTGTTAGCGCTCACAAGCGGAGAACATTCTGTTATTCCGTATCCCGAAATAAGGTTTATTCCTATGTCGTCAAAAAACTTTCCTATTTCAGGTCTTATAGGTGCACCGCCGCAAACAATTTTTATCATATTTCCGCCAAAAACATCATGAACTTGTTTAAAAAGCTTTTTTCTTGCATCTATCCCTATGCTTCTCAAAAAGCGGCTTACCTTAATAAGAATTTCAAAGCCCTTTTCCTTTCCGCCATCACGAATGTTCTTTTTAATCTTTGAATAAAATAGCTCTGCAAAAGCAGGCACCAACATTATATATGTAGGTTTAAAGATTTTAAGACTGTTTAAAACCTGCTTTAGGTTTTTATTGATACATATTGTTGCACCCTTATGAAGGCTTACTAAAATTCCGCATACAGACTCGTATGTATGGTGATACGGCAAAACAGATAAGCACACATCAAACACCGTTGAAACCCTCAATCCATGATACACGCAGGAAACCAGATTTTTCTCCGAAAGCATAACCCCTTTGGACATTCCCGTTGTTCCCGAGGTATATAAAATCATTTTAAGAGCCTCTACGTCGTTTGCCTCTGCCTCAAGAAAGCTCCTGTCGCCCGCCAGGAAAAGCTCCTCGCCTTTTTTTATTAAAGCCTCGAAGCTCTCCGCTCCGTCAGCCTCCTCAAAACATATAATTTTTTCAATCTTTTCAATCTTTTCTTTGTTTCTCAAAAGGATTTCAACATATTTCTTATCGCAAAAAATAACTTCCGAATCGCTATGATTTATAACATTTACAATATCCGCCTCAGGCAAATCCTTATCAATAGGAACAAAAACATTATTAGATGACAAAATCGAAAGGTAAACCGTAAGCCACTTATAGCTGTTTAGTCCCATGCACGCAACGTGTTTTTTCTCAATTCCCTCTTTTGAAAGTGCCGTTCCGAGATAAACCGTTTCATTGTAAAACTCAAGATACGTCTTTTCAATTATTTGCTTATTCTCTCCAAGAAATTTAAAGGCAATCTTGCCCCCGTCTTTTTCTTTTCTCAATGTAATCATTTCTTTAAGCGTAGAAAAAGGTTCTACACTGTCAAGAGGATAGTTTTTTTGATTCCTCATTATTTTTGTTTCCTCCTTTTTTAAAATAACATCACCTAATTTTCAAAACTAGTTTATCATATTTCGCCCTCTATGTCAATACAAACATTTTTTGTTTTATGTTTTTTTATATCTTTTTTCTTCATTTTTATGTATCTTCATCTTTTTAACCAAAAAAAATACTTGACATTTGTCATTTATAGGTTTATAATGTTAGTTGTAAATTAAATAACCCAAAAGACTTTGACGAAGACAGTAGGGTGCATTAAAAACGATTAGCGAGCGGAGGACGGTGTAAGCTCCGCAGTGAGTAGGTGCATTTGAAAATCACTTCCGAGTTGCGTGGCTGAACAGTTAAGTAAGCTCCGACGGTTTCCCTCCGTTATAAGGGATGCATATGATGGTATGCTGATATTAGGTGGTTTATAAGCAAGGTAGCTAATGCTCTTTGTCCTGATGTTGGGCAAAAGAGCTTTTTTTATTTCTTTATTATTTAACTAAGTTGGGAGGAAAAACAATGTATAACAAGGTTGATACAAACCTAAATTTTATCGAAAGAGAAAAACAAACCGAAAAATTCTGGCGAGAAAACAATATCTTCCAAAAGAGTATTGATGCCAGAAAAGAGGGCGAAAAGTCGGATCGTAG
>JAZNSA010000081.1:0-3481 GCA_045590935.1 Clostridia bacterium
AAACGTGACCTTATAATCGCGCTCATTACTCTTAAATATACTCAGTCAAACTCTGTTTGTTATGCTAAAGACGGGCAGGCAATCGGCGTTGGTGCAGGGCAGCAGTCAAGAATACATTGTACACGCCTTGCGGGAAACAAAGCTGATATATGGCATTTAAGACAGCACGATAAAGTGTTGAATTTGCCGTTTTTGGATGAGATTAAGCGTCCTGAAAGAGACAATGCAATTGATATTTATATTTCTGACGACAGTGATGAGCTTTTGGCAGACGGTGAGTGGCAGAAATTGTTTTCAGTTAAGCCTGAAGAGTTTACAAAGGAAGAGAAAAAAGCTTACCTTGCATCAATTACGGGCGTTAGCCTTGGCTCGGATGCATTCTTCCCATTTGGTGATAATATAGATAGAGCGGCAAAAAGCGGCGTTAGCTATGTTGCACAACCGGGCGGTTCGATTCGTGATGAGCTTGTTATTGAGGCGGCAAATAAATATAATATGGTAATGGCGTTTACGCATATGCGCCTTTTCCACCACTAAAAATAAGAAAGGCTGTGAATTTCCATGAAAGTAATGGTTGTTGGCGGTGGCGGAAGAGAACACGCCATAATTAAGAAATTAAAAGAGAGCAGTAAAATTGATGCTATATATGCGCTTCCGGGAAACGGTGGCATTGCTTCTGATGCTATTTGCGTTGGTATTGGAGCAAAAGATATAGATGCAATAGTTGCATTTGCTGTTGAAAATAAGATTGATTTTGCAGTTGTTGCACCTGATGACCCGCTTGTTTTGGGTGCGGTTGATGCTTTAAACAACTTTGGAATTAAATGCTTTGGTCCAAATAAAGCTGCGGCAATAATAGAAGGAAGCAAGGTTTTTTCTAAAAATCTTATGAAGAAATATAATATTCCAACTGCTGAATATGAAGTTTTTTCAAATCCGAATGATGCAATTAAATATCTTGAGACGGCAAAAATCCCAACTGTTATCAAGGCGGATGGGCTTGCGCTTGGAAAAGGAGTAATAATTGCAACGACTAAAGAGGAAGCAATTGCGGCTGTTGAGTCGATAATGCAGGATAAAGTATTTGGAGATAGCGGAAACAATATCGTTATTGAGGAATTTTTGGAGGGTCCTGAGGTTTCTGTTTTAGCATTTACAGACGGAAAAACTCTTGTTCCTATGGTTTCATCTATGGACCATAAGAGAGCGAAGGATAACGACGAAGGTCTTAATACAGGCGGTATGGGAACAATTGCTCCAAATCCTTATTATACAAATGATATTGCTGATATTTGTATGAAGGAAATTTTTATTCCTACTATGGAAGCTATGAATAAAGAAAACAGAACTTTTAAGGGATGCTTGTATTTCGGATTGATGCTGACTAAGGATGGTCCGAAGGTTATAGAATATAACTGCCGTTTTGGTGACCCTGAAACTCAGGTTGTTCTACCTCTTTTAGAAAGTGATTTGCTTGAAATATTTATTGCGGTTGCTGATGAAAAATTGTCAGAGGCTGATGTAAGATTTAAAGATAGTTGTGCGTGCTGTGTTGTTATGGCATCAAATGGATATCCTCAGAAATACGAGAGTGGGTTTGAGATTGATATGCCGAAGGATAAAAATATATATGTAGCAGGGGCAAAACTTGAAGATGGAAAATTGCTTACTGCGGGCGGCAGAGTTTTGGGCGTTACTGAAACGGGAAAAACATTAAAGGATGCTATAGGAAAAGCGTATGACACAGTAGCAAGTGTTAAATTTGATAATGCGTACTATAGAAATGACATAGGAAGAAAGGCTTTGGAGGTGAAATAATTGGTATACAGAATTTACGTTGAGAAAAGAGCGGAGCTTGCGCACGAAGCTAAAACTTTATACACAGAGCTTACAAGCCTTTTACAGATTAAAGGCCTTGAAAAAGTAAGAATTATCAATCGCTACGATGTTGAAAATATTGAAAAGGATTTGTTTGATTATTCTGTTAAAATGGTGTTTTCTGAGCCTCAGCTTGATATAACATCGGAAAAACTTGATAAAGATGGCGCATCGGCTATATTTGCTGTTTCATATTTGCCCGGTCAGTTTGACCAGCGTGCAAATTCTGCGGCGGAGTGTATTTCTTTGATTTCAAAGAAGGAACGCCCTGTTGTTAAAACTGCAAAGGTTTATATTTTATATGGAAATGTCAGCGAAGAAGATGTTGAAGCCATTAAAAAGTATGTTGTCAATCCTGTTGAAGCGGAGTTGACAGGGCTTGAAGAGTATGAGACTTTAAAAGTTAATTATGAAATTCCAACAACGGTTGAAACGCTTGAAGGGTTTAATGACCTTGATGAAAGCGGACTTGCTCGCTTTATTTCGGATAACGGCTTGGCGATGGATTTAGACGACATAAAGTTTTGTCAAAAATATTTTAAATCGGAGGACAGAAATCCGACTATAACGGAAATAAAAATGATTGATACATATTGGTCAGACCATTGTCGTCATACTACATTTTTAACAACTATAGATTCTGTCAACTTTGAAGATAAAGAGCTTCAGGAAACTTACGAGGACTATATTGCAACAAGAAGAGAGCTTGGCAGAGAAAACAAAAGCATAAATTTGATGGATATTGCAACTCTTGCAACAAAATATTTAAAGAAGTGCGGCAAGCTTGATAAGCTTGATGAATCCGAAGAGATTAATGCTTGTACTGTTAAAATTGATGTTGATATAAATGGGCAAACAGAAAAATGGTTGTTGCTGTTTAAAAATGAAACGCACAATCATCCTACTGAGATTGAGCCGTTTGGTGGTGCGGCAACGTGTATAGGCGGAGCTATAAGAGACCCATTGTCGGGAAGAAGCTATGTTTATGGTGCAATGAGAGTAACGGGTGCGGCAAATCCGCTAAAGCCTGCTTCTGAAACGATTGAGGGTAAGCTCTCGCAGAGAAAAATTGTTACCACTGCTGCTAACGGATATAGCTCTTACGGAAATCAGATTGGTCTTGCAACGGGAATCGTTGATGAAATTTATCACGATGGTTATGTTGCGAAAAGAATGGAAATCGGTGCAGTTATTGCGGCGGCTCCTGAAAAAAATGTCAGAAGAGAAGTTCCGGTTGATGGGGATATAATTATTTTGCTTGGCGGCAGAACGGGCAGAGACGGTTGTGGAGGAGCTACAGGCTCATCCAAATCGCACAGTGTAACATCTCTTGAAAGCTGCGGTGCGGAGGTTCAAAAGGGTAATGCTCCTGAGGAAAGAAAGCTTCAGAGATTGTTTAGAAATGAAGAAGCTTCAAGGCTCATCAAGCGTTGTAACGACTTTGGTGCAGGCGGAGTTTCGGTTGCAATCGGAGAGCTTGCAGACGGAATAAAAATAAATCTTGATGCAGTTCCTAAAAAATATGACGGTCTTGACGGAACTGAGCTTGCAATAAGTGAGTCTCAGGAGAGAATGGCTGTTGTTGTTGATAAAAGGGATGCTA
>JAZNSA010000082.1:0-6095 GCA_045590935.1 Clostridia bacterium
ATTTAAAATATGTTCTTGGCATAGTAAATCGTTCAAAAACAGGAACTTGATTCATAATAACACCTAACTTTCATAATACTCACTAATATTGAATAATAACTCAATTATATCAAATTTTAATTTATTTGTCAATAGGATATAATAATATTGTATAATTTAGTAATTATTTGATAAGAATGAGTAAAATGTTAAATGAAAATGAATATTGCAAGTTGTAAAATATTAAAGCCGAAAATATAAATTTAACCTGCTATGCTTTCTTAACAAAACTATTGACAGTTATTTTTTACAAAGCTATAGGTAATTCCCTACGGGGATTGTAAAAACAAACAATTTATAATGCAAAACAAAAAAACCCTGAATTGCTGCGCAATTCTGACCCCCCTTTTAGGCAAGGGGGGAAATTTGGGTTTGTGCGTTCTTTTGGCTCGTCCCTATGTAAAGGGAGGGCTTTTTTTATTTACTTAATGTATTTTGATAATCTTGATTTTAAGGGAGGAAGGATGGCTGATTTCCACATTCCGAAATGGAATATCATAAGCATAGGATAAAGCTCAAGTCTTCCTGTTAACATATCAAACATTAAAACATATTTAGAAAAAGGAGCGAAGCTCGAAAAATTACCCATAGGTCCAACCTCACCGAGACCAGGACCTATATTGCTGAGTGTTGCGGCTACTGCCGTAAAATTAGTAAGCAAATCGTGCCCATCAAATGCCAACAGAAATACCGAGGCTGCGAAAATCATTATATATGTTATAAAGAACACATTCGTTGAACGGATTGTTTCGTGGTTTACAACCTTGCCCTCCATTTTGATTTTCTTAACGCTTCCCGGATGAATATTAATCATAATTTCTTTTTTAATTGTTTTTAGCAGCATAACAATTCTTGAAACCTTCATTCCGCCACCCGTACTGCCTGCGCAAGCACCGATAAACATAAGCGTAACCAAAATTACTTTTGATTCTGAAGGCCAAAGATTAAAGTCAACTGTTGAAAAACCTGTTGTTGTAATAATAGACGAAACCTGGAAAAACGCATGCCTGATTGTTGGCTCTAAGCCAAGCTCGTTTGTAAAAATATTTGTTGAAATAATTATCGTTGCAGTTGCTATTATTAAAAGATAATACTTTACTTCTTCGTACTTCAAGGCTTGAACAAAACGGCGCATATAAATTAAAAAGTATGCACCAAAGTTTATTCCAAAAAGCATCATAAATATGGCTATTACCCATTGAATGTACGGAGAGTAGCTTATATAGCTATCTGCCTTTATTGCAAAGCCTCCCGTTCCTGCCGTTGAAAAAACTGTTGTTATGGCATCAAATATAGGCATTTTTCCTGCTATTAAGAAAATAAATTGCAAAATGGTTAAAAAGATGTACATAGCATATAAAATTATTGCTGTACTTCTTATTTTTGGCATCAATCGCTCAACTGTAGGACCAGGGCTTTCTGCTCTTAAAAGGTGAATTGGAGAACCACCCTTTAATGGCATTACAGCCAGCAAAAGAACCAAAACACCCATACCGCCCAGCCAGATTGTTAAGCTTCGCCAGAACAGACTGCATTTTGAAAGCGCCTCGACATCCGTAAGTATACTTGCACCTGTTGTTGTAAAACCTGAAATTGTTTCAAAAAGTGCATCTGTGAAATTCGGAATGTCGCCGTTTAAAATAAAGGGGAGGCAACCGAAAATACTAAATAGTATCCACGAAAACGCAACCGTTACAAAGCCCTCTTTCGCATATATTTGCATATTTTGGGGCTTTTTCTTTGTGAGAAGCAGGCCGAGTAAAATGCAGACTGATGCAACTATTAAGAATGATAATCCCTGATTTTCACCATATATTATTGAGACAATATAGGGAAACAGAAGAAAAACGCCTTCACCATTTAAAACCCAGCCTAAAACATATAATATAGCTCTAATATTCATAAAAAATCCTCTTTATTTCTGCTCTAAAATATTTGATATATCCTTAAATTCACTTCCCATAGCAACAATAATAACCCTATCGCCGACACACATTATATCATTACCACCTGGGATGATTACCTTACCGCCCCGTGTTATACAGGCAATAAGCATATTTTTCTTTAAAGGCAAATCAACAATAGGTACGCCTACAACAGGAGAGTTTGACCTTATTTTGAATTCAATTGCCTCTGCTCGGTCATTAAAAATATGGTATAGTGTTTCTATATTGCTTCCTTTTGAGTTTTTCTTGGCTCGTACGTAAGCGGTAATGGCTTCGGCTGTTATATATTTTGGATATACAACACTTCCGAGCTCTAAGCTGTCAATAACGTTGTTAAATGTTATACGATTTATTTTTGTTATAACCTTTGTATTAGGGCTTTGCTTAGCGTAGAGAGTCAGAAGAATATTTTCCTCGTCCATTCCTGTAAGCGAAATAAAAGACTCGGATTGAGAATAGTTTTCTCTGTCTAATATCTTTTCGTCGCTTCCGTCGCCGCAAATTATTAAGGCTCCGTCAAGCAACTCGCTTAGCTCCTCGCAACGAGCCATATCACGCTCAATAATTTTGACCTTAATACCCATGCTCAAAAGCTGCTTGGCGAGGTAGTACGAGGTTTTCCCGCCGCCAACGATAAAAGAGCTTGCAACAATCTGGGTTTTTAAGCCGATTTTCTTAAAAAAGATATGCGCATCGTTGGTTGATGAAACATAAGATACTATATCGCCTGCATCGAGAATGAAAGAACCATTAGGAATAATGAGTCTTCCGTCGCGCTCTACTGCGCAAATTAGAATTTTGCACGAGAATTTTTGCTGCAACGAGTAAAGAGGCGTTCCGCAAATCACGTTTCCCTCAGGAATTTTAAACGTTATCATTTCCACCTGACCTCGTGCAAATGAATTTATAGAAAGCGCTGACGGGAATTTTAACAGCCTTGCGATTTCGTTTGCGGTTTCAAGCTCGGGGTTTAGTATGATTGAAAGCCCAAGCTTTTCACGAAGATAATGAAGCTCTTCACTATAATCGGGATTTCTTACTCTTGCAACGGTAGAACAGTTACCAACTTTTTTTGCCATTGTGCAGCATAAAATGTTTAATTCATCTGAATCGGTAACGGCAATTATAAGGTTTGCCTGAGTTATGCCCGCTTCCATCTGGATTTTATAGCTTGAGCCATTTCCAACAATTCCCAAAACGTCATACGTTTCGCAAATATCAGCGACAACTTCTTTATCTTTGTCTATGATAGTAATGTCGTGTCCTTCGTCGCAAAGGCGGGAAACCAAAGTTCTGCCAACCTTTCCGCAACCTACTATTATAATTTTTAAACCATTGTTATTATCGTCTTGTTTCTTCTTGAAAATCATAATTACACCTTTCTTTAAAGAAAAATTCAGATTACTATGCGTACATTATACTCTTGTATCAAATACTTGTCAAGAGAAAAAATAATATATATATCTTCTTAACCATATTTTAGCCTATTATACAAGGGTTATAAAAAAACAAATCAAAAAAGATGAAAATATGAAAGATTTGTATTGATTTTATTGGAAAAATGTAATATAATATATTGTATTGGAAATTTTGGAATATAGAGGACTGTTTTTTATGATACATAATAATATTTTAGAGGTTATTGGTAATACGCCCTTGATAAAATTAAATAGGCTTGCAGGTTCGGATTGCGCCGATATATTAGTTAAGTTTGAAGGATTGAATGTTGGAGGCTCGATAAAGACAAGAACGGCTTATAATATGATTTTGGATGCAGAGAGTAAGGGGCTTCTTACGAGTGAATCTGTAATTGTTGAGCCAACTAGCGGAAATCAAGGAATTGGTCTTGCACTTGTAGGAGCGGTAAGAGGGTATAAGACGATAATTATTATGCCCGACTCTGTAAGTGAAGAAAGGCGTAAGCTTGTTAATCACTACGGAGCAGAGGTTGTTTTAGTTCACGATGACGGCAATATTGGAGCGTGTATAGAAGAATGTTTGAAACAGGCTTGTAGGATGAAGGAAGAAAACCCGAATGTTTTTGTTCCTCAGCAGTTTGAAAATCCCGCTAATCCTGCAATACAAAGAGAGGCTACCGCAAGGGAAATTTTAAATGATGTCGGCGGACCTATTCATGGATTTTGTTCAGGCATCGGAACGGGCGGAACGATTACAGGAATTGGAGAGGTATTAAAGGCTGAAAATCCTGATATGCTAATTTGGGCAGTTGAACCGAAGCATGCGGCAATTTTGTCGGGAGGCTCAATCGGAACTCATATTCAAATGGGAATAGGCGATGGTATTATTCCTGAGATTTTGAATTGTGATATTTATGACGATATATGTATAATAACGGATGAAGAAGCTATTCATACATCGAAGGAATTGGCATCGAAAGAGGGAATTATGTGCGGAATATCGAGCGGAACAAATGTTGCGGCAGCTATAAAGCTTGCAAGAAAGCTCGGACAGGGAAAGACTGTTGTAACGGTTTTGCCTGATACGGCTGAAAGGTATTTTTCAACGCCGCTTTTTGAATAAAAAAATAAAATGCAAAGGTGAGTTATGAGGCCTTTGCATTTTTTGTAACATGAAAATTGGTTGTAAACAGATAGAAAACAATCCCAACGCCTTCCTCATTGAGAGGAAGGTGGCAAACCGTAAGGTTTGACAGATGAGAAGGTTGCTTTTTTAACGAATACTTCGTATTCTACACCTCACCACCGCCTACGGCGGGGTCTCTTCTCAAAGGAGAAGCCCAAAAAAACTACCTCCCCTTGCCTAAAGGGGGAAGAATTGCGTAGCAATTCAGGGGGGATTCTTCTACTATGCATTACGCATTGATTTTCCAAAGGAGATTTAAAACAATTTCCATCATCTATTATATGGAGAGATATTCACTTAATAGGAAGAAATTTTTAAAAACAGAAGAATTTATTTGATTTCACTTTTTATAACATCGGCAAAAGCCTTTGCGGAATATTCAGCACTAAGAAGGGCTTCATCTAACGTATTGGCATCTGTTCCGATTTCTAAAAGCATAGAGCCGATTGTTGCGTGGGTGTTGAAGCGCTCTTTTCGTATTGAAAGAGGGCGAGCTATATTGCTATATGTAGAATTCAGTTTGCTTTGCAGCTTTAGACCGAGCTTAAGATTTTCGCGCCAATTTGGATGGGAAAGTCCGCCTTCGCTTGTGCCGACAATTAGTAAAACCTGTGCCGCTTTTGCATTTGATACTTCTGTGCTTACCTTGTAGCGAGTTCCGTCAGCGGCGGTTATGCTGTCTCGGTGAATATCAACAACTATTTGAATAGAGGGATATTTTTTTATATAGTCCTCGATGATTTGCAGAGTTTTTTTGTATGAACCATTATATGATGGATAGTCATTGATTGACTTGTCGTGTAAAACATTTATGCCGCAATTTGAAAGTGTTTCAGAAAATTTTTCCCCAACTCTTATCATATTGAAGTTTGTGTCGAGTGTTCGCCAATTTGATTGGGGAGTGTAGTTATATGCTTCACTTGGAGTATAGCTTTCTGTTGTGTGAGTGTGTACGACGAGAACAAGAGGCGAGTTTTCCGAATTTTTTATCGAGAGTGGAGCGTTTAAAAGGTTGTCTATATCAATATTGAAAGATGTTTTATTGTCTACGGCAACGGAATTGTAGGAAAAATTATTTTCTTTTTCTTTTATATTTCCGACATCTATCGGAGCGGTGTAGCTTTCTTTAAGCTCACTTGCTGTAACAGGTGTGTATGGTATTGGGGTTGATAAGGATTGAATGGGTGCAGATTGCCTTGAATCGAAAAAATCAAGCCCCGATGCCTTTGCGGCGACAAGCTTTATAAATCCAATCCTTTCAAAAGTACCTTGATTTTTTGTGTCGGGGAGTGTAGACTCTATTGAAAAAATTGAAAAATTGAAAAAGCTCTCATGTGAAATTGTAATAAATGGTTTTATATATTTATATGTAGAAACTAGTACGCAAATTGCTAAAATTAAAAGTAAAAATTTTAAAATGGTTGTCTTTTCGATTATAAAAGCTTTGAATCTTCTCTTATGACTTTTCATTTTTTTATCGACCTTCTTTGTAATTTAGTAAAAATA
>JAZNSA010000083.1:0-8547 GCA_045590935.1 Clostridia bacterium
CGGCTCAGGCAACGAAGGCGGCTCAGGCAACGAAGGCGGCTCAGGCAACGAAGGCGGCTCAGGCAACGAAGGCGGAGAAGGCGATGGTGAAACAGGCGGTGAAATAATCGACCCCGATACAGGAATTGAAGACGGCGGCGATTTTTAATAAAAAAAGACATTGATGTTACGGAGAGTTTAGCTTGATGAACAGATATAGGATTGCAGATTTAATAGTCGACATGGAATTTGTGGGCGACTTGTCGAATCAACGAAGCGAAAAATATAAAATTGAATATGATAGCAGTGTTGAGGCTGATTTAACAGTTAATATTGCGCCAAAGGATATTCAGGCGGCAGTTGAAAAAAGTAAATTCCCAATTAGATTTGACGATTATGAATATGTTATGACAGGCACACGGTTTTATCGCAGTCTTATTAATTATGATGGTTTCTTTCTTCATTCTTCTGCTATTGTTTTAAATAATAAGGCATATTTGTTTTCGGCGCCGAGTGGCACGGGAAAATCAACTCATACTGCTCTTTGGGAAGAGTATTTCAAAAATGATAATGCGTATGTTATAAATGACGATAAACCCGCATTAAGGCTTGGTAAGGATGGCAATTTTTATGTGTATGGAACGCCGTGGAGCGGAAAGACGGATAAGAATGTAAATGCTTGTGTTCCCCTTGGTGCGATTTGCTTTTTGGAAAGAAGCGAAGAAAATCATATTGAAAAGATGAATTCATCGGAGGCAATCCAAAAGCTTATCTGGCAAACTGTTCGTCCTAAGAGGGTGGATGATTTGTCAAAGCTGTTGGCGCTTTATAATAAGCTTATAGAGAAATATGGCATCTATAAAATGCAATGTAAGATAGATTTTGATGCTGTCAGAATGGCATACGACGTTATGGGAAGCAAGGAGAAAAAAGATGAAGATTAAAGAAGGTTTTGTTTTACACGAGGTTGCAGGAAATCATATTGTTGTCGGCATCGGACAGACTATGCAGCAGTTTAACGGAGCTTTAACCTTGAATGGCTCGGGAGTTCTTTTGTGGAAATGTCTTGAGAGGGGAGCAACCGAAAGCGAGCTTCTGGATTCTGTTTTAGCAGAGTATGAAATTGATGCAAAAACGGCAAAGGCTGATATTGATGTATTTTTGGATAAAATCCGAAGCATCGACCTGCTTGAGGAATAAAAATGAGCAGCATAAGTTTTGACTCTATTATCTCTATTTTAGAGGGAAGAGTGAATCAAGGGGAAAGTATGTCGTTTTCGCCTGCGGGCAGAAGTATGCTTCCAACGATACGAAATAAGTCAGACTTGGTAACTATTTCGCCGATAGACGAGCTTAAAAAATACGATATTGTTTTGTATCGCAGAAAAAGCGGAAAAATAGTTTTGCATAGAATTGTTAAGCTTATGGGTGATGATGAGTATGTTCTTTGCGGCGATTCTCAGTTTTTGCTTGAGTATCCGATAAGCAGAGAGCAGATAATAGGAGTTGTTTCGAGCATCGTCAGAAGCGGAAAGCTTATTGATTGCAGAAAGCCTCCGCTTTTGTACAGAATATATGTCATTTTATGGCATAAAAGGCTTTTGCTTGATTTATTGCTTTACGAATTAAAAATGCTGTTAAATAAGAGGGCGTAGAAAAATGAAAAATTCATTTTAACGCAGGTCCTTTGAATCATTTTGATTAAAAAAATCGCATAAAATAAAAGGCTCGGCAATATGATTTCACTCTATTGCCGAGCCTTTTATTTTTATTAAACTAATGGATTTGGTCTGTAAATAAGATGTGAAATATTGCCTTCAATATCTCTGAAGAAGAAGGTTTTTATTCCTTTTGCAGAAACAGAAGCTTCTGTTACGATTTCAACGCCTGAATTTTTAAGCTTTTCAACAAGCGTATCAAATCCGTCATCTGTAACAGCGATTGCCAAATGACGAATACCCTGAGTTTTGTCGCCTATAAGAGCCGACTCCTCGTTACATAGGCAAAACTCAATCATATCCCCGCTCTCAAATGCCGCAAAATATGTGCCCTTTCCATTGTCATAAACAACCCTTAGGTTAAACATATCAACATACCAATCACAAAGCGCCTTTGTGTCCTTTGCAAAAATTGCAACGTGCTCAATTCCTTTTACCATTTTACTTTCCTCCTAAAAATAAATTTAAAAATTAAATAAACCGATTTCCGTTTGCATAAACGCAAACCCTGTGGCTCTTAACAAAAACAAGCTCAAAGCCCTGATACCTTGCAAGTGCCGAAAATACCAAATCGGGCTTTAGGTTATAAGTGTTCCCTGCGGGAAGAGTTATCGAAAGCTTAAAATAATTCTCTTTGCTCTCTAAAATTTCAATCTCTTTTATATCGTTTTTTATATCAACATCCTTTGTTGCACTTTTTGATTTTTTTGAAACTATAATCTCATCCTGACTTAAAAAACCATCCAAATCAAGCTTTAAAACCCCGCTTGTTTCAATTTCACAAATATATTTTGCAGAGTCTAAGTTTTTAAACGACGGCAAGCTCTCGTCTACCAAAACGGCATCTGAAACTTCAATGCCCTCAGGAAAAGCTTCCCTAAAAGTATTGCAAACAACGCTCGGCTCAATTTTTTCGTCAAAATCTATATCTATATACTCATCCTCACCAGTTATTCCAACGCCAAGCGGAAGTGCAACAACCATAACGGGATGAGGATTAAAGCCCTCGGTATACGTTACGGGCAAGCCGCTCCGCCTAATCGTTCTGTTAAGTACACGAACAAAGTCAAGATGCGAAATATATCTTGCATTTTCAGTTTTGGCATACTTTAGCCTGTATTTATACTCACCCTTCAAAACATACACCCCCACCAAAAACAGCCGCACCGCAGCCTGTGCATTTCTCTCGGCAGTTAGGCGTAACAATCGCCTTATACGCCAACTCGCACTCCTTTTTAAGATATTCCTCTGTTACGCCAACGTCAATATGGCTCCAAGGCAATACCTCGCCAAACTCACGCTTTCTCTGATTATAAAATTTAGGGTCAACCCCACATTCCTCAAAAGCCTGCATCCATTTTTCAAAATCAAAATATTCGTGCCATCCGTCAAACTTGCAGCCAAGCTCGTGCGCACGAAGCAAAACCTTGTTAAGCTTTCTGTCGCCCCTTGCAAACACACCCTCAAGATAGCTTGTTTGCGCATCGTGCCACGAAAACGAAATTGCCTTTGAATGTATAGCAGAGCGGACAAGGCTTTGCTTTTCGTAAATTGTTTCAATATCGTCTTGCGCTTCCCATTGGAAAGGGGTAAACGGCTTTGGAACAAAGGTTGATGCGCTAACCGAAATTCTTGGCGTTTTTCCTCTGCTCGTTTTGTCGAGCTCGTAGTATCTGTCTAAAACTTTGTGCGCAAGCTCGCCTATCGCACGAACATCCTCCTCGCCCTCAGTTGGCAATCCAATCATAAAATAAAGCTTAACAGAGTTCCATCCCTCTTTAAATATCATCGAAACAGAAGACAACAAATCCTCTTCCGTAACGCCTTTTCGTATAACATCTCTCATTCTTTGCGTTCCCGCTTCGGGGGCAAAGGTTATTCCGCTTTTTCTGACAGACGATACCTTTTTTGACAAATCAACGGAAAAGCTGTCTATTCTCAGCGACGGCAAAGAAAGATTGATTTTCTTTGCCTCTGTTTGCGCAATAAGCCCCTCCGTAAGCTCTTTTAGCTCAGTATAGTCGCTTGTGCTGAGTGAGCAAAGGCTTATTTCCTCATATCCCGTTTTATCAATCAGTTTTTTTGCGATTTCAACAAGCTCTTTTGCACCTTTTTCCCTTACAGGCCTGTAAACATATCCCGCTTGACAAAATCTGCAACCTCTTATACATCCCCTGAAAATTTCAAGCGTTATTCTGTCGTGCACCGTTTCGCCAAAAGGAACAATTAAGTGGTCAGGAAAATAGGAATTGTTAAAATCTTTAATAATTCTTTTTCTGTTTGAAGGCCTTGCTTTTTTGTTATTTGGAGAAATCTTTTCAACTGTTCCGTCGCCTTTGTATGAAACGTCATAAAAAGACGGAACATATATTCCCTCGATTTCTGCAATAGCTTCTAAAAAATCATTTCTGTTACTGCTTTTGCTTTCCTTGAATTTTTTATAAGCATCGCAAACCTCGTTTAAAACATCCTCGCCTTCGCCAAGGCAGAAGAAATCAACAATTTCAGCAAGCGGCTCGGGATTGTATGCACACGCACCCCCTGCACACACAAAGCTGTCGCCGAATTTACGGTCGCAGCTTCTGAGAGGTATACCTGCCAAATCAAGCATATTAATTAAATTTGAATACGCCAATTCGTATGTTAAAGTAAAGCCTACTATATCAAAATCGCAAACCGACGTTTTTGTTTCAAGGCTAAATAGCTTCAAATCGTTTTTGCGCATCGCCTCTTCCATATCGGGCCAAGGCGCAAACACTCTTTCGCAATATGTATCTTCTCTTTCGTTTAGTATGTGGTATAAAATTTTCATACCCAAATGGCTCATTCCGACCTCATAATTGTCGGGGAAACAAAAAGCAAACCTTAAAGTATCGCTATTTATTTCCTTTTTAATCATACCAAGCTCGCCGCCCGTATATTGTATCGGCTTTTCAACCGACATTAAAATTTTATCAAGCTTTGTTATCATATCTTTGTCCTTTTCAAAATCATTATTTTTTTATTTCACAAATGCGATATAACTCGTTTTTCGTTACGAAGCAACATATTGCAAATTGTGTATGTATCAATTATAAAAAAGTAGTATGGTTTATATGCAAGATTTTTAAAGCCATGTCTTGCCTAAATGGAGGTTTTTTTACATTTTTCTACATCCTTACTATAAGGGATGTACGGTTTAGATACATTCTGTTTTCTGCGATGGCTCATGCCGGATTAGAACAGAAATTATTCTGTCTTTTCATCATCAATCTCCACAAGACCATCAGGAGTTTCCACCAAATCATGACGATTAAGCAAAAATCTTCTGACAACAAAAAGTATCGCAATAGCTACAACTGTAATCAAATTTTCCCAAGGAGTGGTATGTCCTACTATCAACTGCCGGGCAAGGGCAAACGCTAAAACCTCAATAATTGTCTCAGGGGTGTGCTTGCAAAGCATTTTTATAAGTTCAGCACCAATAGCAAGTGTAATTGCCTTATCCAAAATCACGACAAGCGAATCTATACCACGTTGAACAAACGAGATATTAAACATATCTATCACTATCCACGCAACCAGAATTACTACTGCAAGGCTCACAAGAAGCGATATGAAAAGTTCGATAAGATAGCTCATCTCAAACATTTTGTCTTGAAGTTTCTTTCTCATAATACTTTCTCCCCTACTTTTAATTTATATTAATCTCGACATTTGCCCATATAATCAGTGAACGATGTACCAATGTGCCACAAAATTGTAGGGAACGGGCTTGCTCGTTCCGTCTTTTCCGGCAGGAATAAACCCCTGCCCTACATTGTCTATAACGATTGAACAATATAGATGCCAACAATCAATTCTACCAAGAGTAAAAATGCTTGCTTTCAAGGGCATTTTATAAGGCGCCGTCAATTGACACAGCGGTCATTTGACCGCAAAAAGCCGAAAGGCTTTTAGGAATTTTGCGAAACAAAATTCCGTATGGGTCAATTATATCACGAAAAAATATTTTTTTCAATTACTTTATTGAAAAATAATATGAATATTTTAAAATTTTTTTCAAACAATAAAGATATAGAAAGAGAGGTATAAAAAATGTTTAAGCACGAAAAAATGTTATTTCATCCTGTAGAGATAGAAAAGGCAAACCCACAATATGCGGCACTTCTTCAAGAACAGCTTGGCGGAGGAAACGGAGAGCTTAAGGCGGCGATGCAGTATATGTCGCAAAGTTTTAGAATTAAAGACCCTAAAATAAAGGACTTGTTTTTGGATATTGCCGCCGAAGAATTGGGTCATATGGAAATGGTTGCGCAAACGATAAATCTTTTAAACGGACACGATGTTTCTGCGGCGGAGGTTGCGAGCGGAGAAATTCAAAGCCACGTTTTGCTTGGCTTAAATCCCGGACTTATAAATGCATCGGGATATTCTTGGAGCGCAGATTATGTTACGGTTACGGGAGATTTGTGTGCCGATATTTTATCAAACATTGCATCGGAACAAAGGGCAAAGGTTGTCTATGAATATTTATATAGGCAGATTAACGATAAAAAGGTTAAGGAAACAATTGATTTTCTTCTAAACAGGGAAGAAGCGCATAACGCAATGTTCAGAGAGGCTTTTAACGAGGTTCAAAACAGCGGCTCAAATCAGGATTTTGGAACAACAAAAGCGGCTAAGATGTATTTTAGTATGTCGCAGCCATCGCCTGAGGGAAATCCGTTTAAAAATACAGAGGTAGAGCCCGTTGCATTCAAATAAGAAAAATAGGATGTATTTTTAAAGGCATTAATTTTTAAAGGCAGAAACGTTAAATTTCGTTTCTGCCTTTAAAATATTATAATAAATTATAGTGTCTTTAAAAATTCTTCGTTTATCTTAATAACCTTCTCTACTGCCTCTTTTGCGGGGCCGCCAATAATTTTTCTTTCGTTTACACACGTTTCCATACTGATTGCATCATATATATCATTATCGAAAATATCGCTGCACGCTAAAAACTCGTCCATCGTCATTTCGTCTAACGCCTTGCCCTTGTCAAGCGCATACGCAACCATTTTTCCGACAACCTTGTGTGCCTCTCTGAACGGAAGACCTTTTTTAACTAAATAATCTGCCGCATCTGTTGCATTTGTAAAGCCTCCCTTTGCACCCTGAAGCATTTTTTCTTTGTTTATCTTCATGGTTGCAATCATAGCTGTAAAAACGTTTACGCAAAGCTTTATAGTATCAATCGCATCAAAAACAGGCTCTTTATCCTCTTGCATATCCTTGTTATAAGCCAAAGGAATACCCTTCATAGTAACCAAAAGACTTGTTAAATCGCCATACACTCTGCCTGTTTTTCCTCGAATAAGCTCTGCAACATCGGGATTTTTCTTTTGCGGCATAATTGATGAGCCTGTTGAATATGCATCATCCATATCAACAAATCCAAACTCGTTACTACTCCACAAAATAAGCTCTTCGCAAAAACGGCTTAAATGCATCATCATAATCGAAAGACAGCTTAGGAGCTCAATTGCAAAATCTCTGTCCGAAACGCCATCGAGCGAATTTAGGGTAACGCCCGAAAAATCAAGAGCCTTTGCAGTATATTCTCTGTCTAACGGATATGTTGTTGCGGCAAGAGCACCTGAGCCAAGCGGACAAAAATTCATTCTTTTAACGCAGTCCGAAAGCCTGTCGTTGTCCCTTTTAAACATTTCAAAATATGCCAAAAGATGATGCGCAAAGGTTATAGGCTGAGCCTTTTGCAAATGAGTATACCCCGGCATTATTGTTTCGATATTTTCCTTTGCAAGGGAAAGAACAGTTTCCATAAGTATCTTTAAAAGCTCTTTTATACTTTCTGCCTCGTCTCTTATATACATTCTTATATCCAAAGCGACCTGGTCGTTTCTGCTTCTTCCCGTATGAAGTCTCTTTCCTGCATCGCCGATTCTGTCGGTAAGAATTTTTTCGATATTCATATGTATATCCTCAGCATCGATTAAAAATTCAACCTTGCCGTCGTCAATATCTTGCTTTATTTCCTTTAAAGTTTTAACTATAAGAGCAGAGTCCTCTTTTGAAATAACGCCGCAATTTCCAAGCATTTCTGCGTGGGCGATGCTTCCTCTTATATCCTGAGCATACATTCTTTTATCGAATCTTATTGACGAATTAAAATCGTCTACACGTTTGTCGGTTGATTTTGAAAATCTTCCTCCCCAAAGCTTCATAATATTCGTCCTTTCACATAATTATAAATAATAGCTTCTGACAAAACCGCCTCAGGTCGCAAACAATAGCCTGAGGCGATTTTCATTTTAGTAAATTAAATTTTTATTTGTTGTTTTCCTTGTTTCTCTTCATCATCTGCGCACGAACCTTTAGCGGCAAGCCAAACAGATTGATAAATCCTGCGCTGTCCTTCTGGTCGTAAACCTCGTCCTCGCTGAATGTTGCAATATCCTCGTCGTATAGAGAATACGGAGAGGTTGTTCCCGCAGGCATACAATTTCCCTTATAAAGCTTCATTCTTACCTTACCTGTAACAGTTTGCTGAGTTGAGTCAACAAATGCACTCATAGCCTCTCTTAAAGGAGTATACCAAAGACCGTCATAAACAAGGTCAGCAAACTTATTTGCCAAATCAAGCTTATAATGAAGAGTTTGCTTATCTAAGCAAAGGTACTCAAGCTCTTTGTGAGCAGCATACAAAAGAGTTCCGCCCGGTGTTTCATAAACGCCGCGACTCTTCATTCCAACAAGTCTGTTCTCAACTATATCGTCAATTCCTACGCCGTTTGCAGCGGCAACCTCGTTTGCTTTTTTCAAAAGCTCAACGGCACTATCGTATTTAACGCCGTCAATCGCAACG
>JAZNSA010000084.1:0-31050 GCA_045590935.1 Clostridia bacterium
ACATCGCATCATTGCGAGTGATGCGAGCAACATCATTATGCGTAGCATAACATCATATCGCCTTCGGCGATGCATCATTGAAATGTATAAAAACTTGTGATATAATTTGATAAAAGGAGGCGATTTTGTGAAAGAAAACAAACTTATGGAACTTTCAATGGATTTTTCCGTTGATATCATAAATCTAGTTAAGCATTTAAAATCAAGCCACGAATCTATTATATCAAATCAGATTGGCAGAAGTGGAACTTCTATCGGAGCGAATATCCACGAGGCACAGTACGCACAAGGAAAAAAGGATTTTATATCAAAACTCGAAATCGCATTAAAGGAAGCAAGTGAAACAGGATATTGGCTTGAACTGTTATACAGAACAAAATATATTGATGAGCAGACCTTCAAATCGCTTTCTTCCAAATGCAGTTCGCTCAGGGTAATGCTGATTTCTTCTTGTAAAACTGCAAAACAGAATTTAGAAAAATAAGAATTTGACGAGGTATTATATAGATGAACGATAATAAAAAGTTGTCAAAAGATACTTTTAATCTGCAGGCAACAACATATGATATAGATAAAAACGGAGCACACGCAAGAACACTATATCCGCACATTATAGATAAATTATCAGATATATCGTTTGATAATGTGCTTGATGTGGGCTGTGGTACAGGTGAAATCTTAAATACTATTAAAAACATATACCCTGCTGTTTCGCTATACGGAATTGATATCTCAGAAGAAATGTTAAAAAAGTCAAAAGAGAAATTGTTGAATACTGCAGAATTATCTCTTGGGGATGCCGAGCATTTACCATATGAACATGGTAAATTTGATTTGCTGATGTGTACTGATAGTTTTCATCACTATCCTAATCCGCAGAAAGCGATGGAGGAATTCCATAGAGTACTGAAAACTGACGGTCATATACTATTGGCTGATTTTTGGAAGCCTTTCCCTGTTCGCCAGTTGATGAACATTTTTATTCCATTCAGTAATGAGGGGGATGTTAAAGTTTATTCTAAAAAAGAGATTATAAGCTTTTTATCATATAGTGGTTTTCAAAATATAGAGTATCAGAAAGTGAACAACTCGAGTTATTTAGTAATAGCAAAAAAGCAATAAGGAAAACAAATTCCAATTTGTTAAGTGTCAAACCGGTGTACTTTTCTTCTAACATATCTATTGGTATGTACAATTTAGTCTTACTTAGACAACCTAAAAAAGCAATCGGTTTTAATCGGTTGCTTTTTTGTTTCTTTATGGGTGATATAATGATGGCTTTTGAGGGTTATGAGACCGGCGAGCGATGCTCGTTGGCACGGTGGGCGACCGCTTCCATGCGGAAGATAAAGGGAGCTTAGCGTGGCGTAGCGGTCAAAGACGACAGCGAACGACGGTGAGTGTCTGTCGGCTTTGGGCCCCGCAAGAGGCACGAAGTGATAACCCGAAGGTCGTTGGTTCAAATCCGGCCCCCGCAACCAAAGAAATCCTTGAAACTACTGAGTTTCAAGGATTTTTTCTATCTTAAACCTCAAAAAATAATTGTCGTATTTTTAATGTTTTTACGACAATTATCAGGAAATCATAGTTCTTTCCTTATTTATATATTGCCATACGTATTTTCTCAAAACAATAGATTTACGACAATAGATTTACGACACCAATTTATATTTTTTATCATACAATGTAATTGGGAGGGAGGTGAATTATATGACATGCTTCAAATGTGAATGCACGTATTTATCAATAGTAGCAGGTATAATTGCGGGCGTTGTTTTAGGCGTTCTTTACGCTCTCGGCTTCGTTGCTACGGGGATAATTTTTTGGCTGTTTCTTGTTACAGGGCTTGCAGGCGTATTCGTATCGCCAATATACGCTTCAAACAGCGGATGCCTACAATCAGAAAAATGCTTTTGTAAATTTAAAAACGCCATTATTACAGCATCAGCAGGAACAATTTTGACGGCAGCTGCGGGCTTAATAGTTTCAACTCTTACTTCAACCATTGCAACAGCTATCGTTTTAGGTCTTACAACATTCTTCTCAGTAATGCTGGTTGCTTTGATTATATGTCTTACTAACTGTTTATGTAACAACTAACTGAAATTATAAAAAACAAGCGACTGCGGCAAAATGATTTTAATAATCAAATTGCCGCAGCCTCATATTAATTTTTAGCATAAAATTATATTCAAATCAATAGCTTAAAATCTTAAATCAATTTATGTTATGATTTTCTTAGCTTTTTAAAAAAAGCGGATAACATATCTGAACAAATCTCCTTCATAAGCCCGCCATAAACATTTACATTATGGTTAAAAAGTCCCGCTTCAAACAAATCACACTTTGAGCCCGCCGCTCCCGCTTTTTTATCGTACGCTCCAAAGTAGAGATTCTCTGTTCTGCTCTGTATTATAGCTCCGCTGCACATAGGGCATGGTTCAAGAGTAACATATATATCGCAATTTTCCAAACGCCAGCTTCCTAATTTCTTATTTGCCTTTTGTATAGCTAAAAGCTCAGCGTGGCACAATGTATTTTGCTTCGTTTCTCTTAAATTGTGCGCCCTGGCAATTATTCTTCCGTTATTTACAACTACCGCCCCTATAGGACACTCCATTTTCTCCTCCGCTTTTTTCGCTTCCTTTATAGCTTCAAGCATAAATTTTTCGCAATATGCCATACCTATCCTCCAAAAATCAAGCTTTGCTCGTCAAATTAACCACTTGCAAATGCAATTAAAAAACTCATTATACCTAAAAGCGAATGGTTTTCATTCCATTTTTGATATAATCTTTTTCCTCGTTCGTAGTTTTTATACACTATCACCTACATTATACCACACATTTTTCAAAAATCAACAATAAATAATTTCACTTGAAAACGCTTATTTTTGGTGAAATATTACAAATTTTACATCTTATTTTATGCTAAAGTAACAATGGTTTTGGTATATTTAATAGGTTTTTATGCATTTATATGAATAATTTTATACATTTTACTTGACATTTGTTTGAAATAACATTATAATAATGTTTGTATACAATCAAAATTGGCTATATCAAATGCTTTTGTTTGGAGGATTGTTCTTTTATGATAGAAAAAATCACAGAAAGTGATTTTAAGCTTATGCCTGATGAAGACGTTGTTTTGTTAGCGCAAAAGGGAAATCAATCGGCGGTTGAATACATTTTAGAAAAGTACAAGTCGCTTGTTAAGGCTCGTGTGAGAGCGTATTTTTTAGTTGGCGCTGATAGAGAGGACCTTCTTCAGGAGGGTATGATTGGTTTGTTTAAAGCAATCAGGGATTTTTCCGTTGAAAAGCAAGCTAATTTCGCCGCATTCGCAGAGCTTTGTGCAACAAGGCAGATTGTTACTGCTATAAAAACGGCTACAAGGCAAAAGCATACGCCGCTTAACAATTATGTTTCGTTAAATAGACCGTCTTACGCTGACGATTCGGAGCATACGCTTTTGGATTCAATTTCGTATACTGCAATTTCGGACCCTGAGCAGATAGTTATTAATGAAGAATCTTATAATACTACCTCCGAAAAAATTGCTGAGAATTTGAGTGCATTTGAAAAGAGCGTTCTTGCTGAGTATTTACAAGGAAAGAGCTATAGCGAAATTGCCAACGCTCAGAAGAGAAGCGTTAAATCGATAGACAATGCGTTGCAAAGAATAAAAAAGAAAATCGAAACAAATTTATCTACGAAATAGAACCGCAAGGTTTTATATATTATCCAAAGGCTTTAACTTTATAATCAGGATAGTTCTTTTGGAAGTAAATTAAAGTGAGGGGATTACCAATGTACGAGGACAAAACATTAGTATGCAAGGATTGCGGAAACGAATTTGTGTTTACTGCAGGCGAACAGGAGTTTTATGCAGAGAAGGGCTTTGAGAACGAGCCTACTCGCTGCAAGGATTGCAGAGTTGCAAGAAAAGCAGCTATAAGGCAGTCGAGAGAAATGCATGAAATCATTTGCGCAGATTGCGGTGCAACAGCTCAGGTTCCGTTCAAACCAAAGAACGACAGACCTGTTTATTGCAGTACTTGTCTTGAGAATCACAGATAATTCTGCAGGCTTATTATTAAAAGCAAAAAAAGAGAAGCTTTCTTACTATAATAAGGAGCTTCTCTTTTTTGTATATCTTCGTATATCTTCATATTTTTAAAAAATCTTTGGCTCATCAAGACGTATATTTCCCCATGTTTTATTAAACCACTTTATATTTGCCTCGCCCGCAACCTTGTTAAAAGCAAGCCCAATAACAGAATAAAAATCCCTTATTGTTCCCGATACGGTAAAAAATGTGTATCTCGTTTCATACTCTCCCGCCTGAAGCTTGGAAATATCAAAAGATAACGTTTTGCAAACGCTCTCCCCCCTCTTGCCCGAATAAAACTTTTCAACTATAGATGTTGCAACAGGCTTTTTAAGAGAATCATATATCGTCATACGCATACATAAATCCGATATGTCCTCCTTATTTGTCCACATAAGCTTAATTTCAAGAGGCTCATTTGCCGAAAAATCAATTCTTTTATCAGCATATTCCGCACTATTTAATACAACAGGCGGATTCTCACAGTTTGCCAGATTATCATTTTCGTCATATTCTATATCGGTGCAAACATTTTCTCTCGACGAAATATACGCCTCAATCGCATTTTGCACATCGCCGTCGTAAGTAATTTTCCCATCTGCCATAACTATTGCTCTGTCGCAAAGCTGCTCAACAGTAGACATATTGTGGCTTACATAAAGTATAGTTCTGTTCTCTTCTTTTGCGAGCGAAAGCATCTTTTTTATACATTTATTCTGAAACTCGGCATCGCCAACCGCCAGCACCTCGTCCATAATTAAAATCTCCGAGCTGAGATGAGCCGCAACGGAAAAGGCAAGCTTAACATACATTCCCGAGGAATACCTTTTAACAGGTGTGTCAATAAATTTCTCACATTCTGAAAATTGAATTATATCTTCAAGCTTTGACTTTATTTCTTTTTTTGTCATTCCAAGAATTGCGCCATTCAGATATATATTTTCCCTTCCTGTCAGTTCAGGATGAAATCCCGTTCCAATCTCAAGCATTGAAGCTACTCTTCCCTTTATTTTTACACTTCCACTCGTAGGAGTTGTTATTTGCGATATTATTTTAAGAAGCGTCGACTTACCCGCTCCGTTTCGCCCAATTATTCCAACTGTTTCGCCCCTTGAAATTTCCAAATCAATTCCGTCAACTGCAAAAAAGCTTCCCCGATTTCTAATTGTGCCAATCTTTAAATTCGGGTTTTCTTTGCCTCTTATGCGTGCAAAAAAAGCTGAAATTTCACCAGCAAGAGTTTTTGCACCTGTTACGCCCAGGCGATACTGCTTTTTTAAATTTTCAATTTTTATAACAATTTCATTAGCCATACCAATCTCCTATAGCGTGTCCGAAAAATTCTTTTCCGACACATTAAAAACAACCAATCCAATAACTGCCAATAAGACAGAAGTTATAAACGAAAGCGTTATATACTCAAACGAAAGCACACCCGCCCCAAGATAAGCATAGCGAAAGGCTTCTATAACAGGCGCTATTGGATTCGCCATAAATATCGGATACAGATTTTTCGGTATCACCGATGCGGGATACACAATCGGAGTTGCATACATCCATATTTGAACGCCGAAAGCCGTAAGCACTGAGAGGTCTCTGTATTTAGTTGTAACGGCTGCTATTATAAGCCCAGCTCCCGAAGCGGCAAGCGAAACAATAACAAGCAAAACGGGCGTCAACAAAACATAGCCGTTTGGAGCTACATTCTGCGCTGTGAAATAAAAATAAACCAAAAATCCACCAAACATCAAAAATTGCAAGGCAAAGTTTATAAGGCTCGTAAGATTCGCCGTTATACAAAGTGAAAGTCTCGGAAAATAAACCTTTTTGAGCAAATTCGCATTTGAAATATAAAGCTGCGACGTTTTTGTTAAAACGCGAGAAAAATGAGTCCAGACAACGTTTGCACACATATAAAAGAGAAACTGCGGCAAAGAATTCGTCGGGATTTTTGCGATATTGCCAAAAACAACAGTAAAAAGAACGGTAGTCAACAAAGGATTTATCAAAATCCAAAGCGGACCTAATATCGTTTGCTTATACATACTTGTAAAATCACGCTTAACAAAAAGCCCGAGCAAATCACAATACTTGAAAAGCTCAGAAAAATTCAAATTATACCATTTTCTCTTTGAGGTTATAACCGTTGTCCATTTATCCGACATAATATTGATACCTCTTTAATAATTAAAAATATAAAGAACAAAAAATGTTCTATCAAGCTTTATTATATCATTTGTTTAGCATCACGTCAATAGGTTTAAACGTCATAATTATTCATTTGACTATAAAAATTCAGCAAAAAAATGTTAAAATTCACGAAAATAATATGTTTTTTCTAATTAATTTACTTTTTTTTGAAAAAATATAAAAAAAGACTTGATTTTATTATAAAAATGTGTTATTCTATTATGGCAAAAAAATACACACGCTTTTGGAGAGCTCAGGCGGTGCCTTAATGGTTCTTGTGCTCGTTGAAAAGGGCGGAGGTATAATGCAGTCCGACTGTTTGCCACAGTTATGGGCTAAAATTTATAAAATAAAACCGGAGGTGTACATTATGGCAAATGTAATTTCTATGAAACAGCTTCTTGAAGCAGGTGTTCATTTCGGACATCAGACAAGACGTTGGAACCCAAAAATGGCGGAGTATATCTTTACTGAGAGAAACGGAATCTATATTATAGATTTGCAGAAGACAGTAAAGAAGGTTGAAGAAGCGTACGATTTTATTCGTGAGGTTGCTGCAAACGGCGATGATGTTCTATTTGTTGGAACAAAGAAGCAGGCTCAGGTTTCAATCAAAGAAGAGGCTATGCGTGTTGGAATGTATTTCGTTAACGCAAGATGGCTTGGCGGTATGCTTACAAACTTCAAAACAATTAAAAAACGTATCGAAAGACTTGAGCAGCTTCACAAGATGGAAGAAAACGGAACATTCGAGCTTCTTCCTAAAAAAGAAGTAAGCAAGCTTTTGGGCGAAATGGAAAAGCTTGAGAAATATCTTGGCGGTATCAAGGATATGAAAAAGCTTCCTGGTGCAATTTTTGTTGTTGACCCAAGAAAAGAAAAAATCGCTATTGCAGAAGCTAAGAAGCTTGGTATTCCTGTTGTTGCAATCGTTGATACAAACTGCGACCCTGAGGAAGTTGATTACGTAATCCCAGGTAACGACGATGCTATAAGAGCGGTTAAGCTTATCGCAGGTGCTATGGCTAATGCTATAATTGAAGGCAGACAGGGCGAGCAGTTCGAGGCTGAGGCTGAAGAAGATGCTGCTGAGGCAGATGCTGAATAATATTTGATTAAAATGCGGTCTTTAGGAGTCTTTTCACAAGGCGCAAAGGCCGCTTTTTTAAGACTACTTTTAAAAACAAGTTTGAAAGGATGATATATAAATGTTTACAGCAAAAGATGTAAAAGAATTAAGAGAAAAAACAGGCTGCGGTATGATGGACTGCAAAAAAGCCTTAACAGAAACAAACGGAGATATGGAAGCAGCAATTGACTTTTTGAGAGAAAAAGGTCTTGCAGCAGCTGCTAAAAAAGCAGGAAGAATTGCGGCAGAAGGTTTGGTTTCTTCTTACGTTGCAGACGACCATAGCGCTGGTGCAATAATTGAAGTAAACTCAGAAACAGACTTCGTTGCTAAAAATGCAGAATTTAAAGATTTCGTTGCAGCTCTTGCAAAATTGGTTGCAGAAAAAGACCCTGCTGACGTTGATGCTTTGATGGCTCTTGCTTATCCTGACAGCACAATGACAGTTGAGGAGATGCTTCGTGAGAAGATTTTGACAATCGGCGAGAATATGAAAATCAGACGTTTCTCAAGATATGCAGGAACTGTTGTTGCTTATATTCACGGCGAGGGAAGAATCGGCGTTTTGGTTAATATCGAGGGTTCTGATTTTGATGCGGCTAAAGATGCAGCAATGCAGATTGCAGCTATCAATCCTCTATATCTTTCTAAGGATGTTGTTCCTGAAGAGGACGTTGAAAAAGAGAAGCATTTCATCATTGCTCAGATTAAGGAAGACCCTAAAAATGCTAATAAGCCTGAAAACATTTTGGAAAAAATGGTTGGCGGAAAAATCGGCAAATTCTTTGAGCAGAACTGTTTGCTTCAGCAGGCATTTGTTAAAGATGACAGTGTAACAGTTGAAAAGTATCTTGCTTCTAAGGGCGTTAAGCTAACAAGCTTTGTTCGTTTTGAAAAGGGCGAAGGCTTAGAGAAAAAGGAAGAAAACTTTGCAGATGAAGTTGCAAATATGATTAAATAATTAAACGGGATTTTTAAATATTTGGAAATATATTGTTTCCTTTTAACACCCCCTAAAACGAAAGGGAACACTGCTTTGTGTTCCCTTTTTTTGCGGGCGTAGATTATATATAAATATAAAATATTTTTTGAGAGGCGGATGGAATATGGAACCAAAATACAAAAGAGTATTGCTTAAGCTAAGCGGCGAGGCACTTGCGGGCGAAAAGAAAACAGGTCTTAATCCTGAAATTTTAGAAAATATCGCAAAGGTTATAAAAGAATGTACTTCTATGGGAGTACAGATTGCTATAGTTGTTGGCGGCGGCAATTTTTGGAGAGGAAGAACAAGCGAAAAAATGGACAGGTCCAGAGCCGACCATATGGGTATGCTTGCAACCGTTATCAATTCTCTTGGAATAGCTGATGCACTGGAGGCTGAGGGTATTCCAACTGTTGTTATGACATCGGTTGATATGGGTCCGATTGCTGAGGGCTTTGTTAAAAACAAGGCGGTCTCTTATTTGAACGAAGGCAAAATCGTAGTTTTTGGAGGCGGAACAGGAAATCCGTTTTTCTCAACAGATACAACTGCGGCGCTTCGTGCGGCAGAAATTGATGCTGACGTTATTTTGCTTGCGAAAAACGTTGACGGCGTTTACGATAGCGACCCTAATAAAAATAAAGACGCAAAAAAATTCGATTCACTAAGCTTTATGGAGGTTATAAGAAGAGAGCTTGGCGTTATGGACACTACTGCAACAACGCTTTGTAAGGAAAACGATATAACAATTCACGTTTTCGGGCTTGATAACCCTCAAAATATTATTAAAGCCGCTTGCGGAGAAAAAATCGGAACAATAGTATCAAAAGACTGATTGTAGGTTTTTCACTATCAAAAGAAAATTATTTGTTAAAAAATAAATATTTTTAAAAAAAGTAGTGCAAAATCTTTAAAAGTATGGTACAATAGTATTAGTTAGAGAAAAATTAACAAATTTATTTTAATGAAGGAGGCTTTTTTATGGCTGGTAAATACCCTGAAATTTCCGAGAAAATGGAAAAAAGACTTAATGCATTTGGTGAAGATTTGAAAACAATTCGTGCAGGACGTGCAAACCCTGCTATTCTTGATAAAATAACTGTTGATTACTACGGAACTGCAACCCCTATCCCTCAGGTAGGCAATGTTTCTGTTCCCGAGCCGAGAACTCTTTTAATTCAGCCTTGGGATAAAGCTATTTTAAAAGATGTTGAAAAGGCGCTTTTAAAGGCTGAGCTCGGAATCAATCCTAACAACGACGGAAGCTCAATTCGCTTAAACTTCCCTCCTCTGACAGAGGAAAGAAGAAAAGAGCTTGTAAAGGATATTAAAAAGCATGCGGAAGAGGTTAAGGTTGCTGTTCGTGCAGTCCGTCGTGATGCAATCGAAACTTATAAGGCATCGAAAAAAGCAGGCGAAATAACTGAGGACGACTTAAAGGATATTGAAAAAGATATTCAGTCTATAACTGATGATTATATCAAAGAAGTTGATGCAATGTTGGAAAAGAAGGAAAAGGAAATTATGTCCGTTTGATTATGAGTTTATTTATTGCTAACGTTTAGGAGAGTGAGCTTTGTATTATGCTATTTAGTAAAAAGAAAAAAAACATATCATTTGACAAAGAGCTTTTGCCTAAGCACGTTGCAATAATTATGGACGGAAATGGTCGTTGGGCAAAGAAGAGGTCTGTTCCTCGTATAGTTGGGCACAGAGCAGGCGCCGAAGCGCTTCGCAAGGTAATCAGGTTTGCAGGAAAGATTGGCATTAAATATATTACTGTTTATGCTTTTTCAACGGAGAATTGGAAGCGGTCAAATCAAGAGGTTTCCGATTTGATGTCGCTTTTGTTGCAATACTTAAAAAATGCAGAAAAAGAGCTTGCTGGCGACGATGCCAGAATACGAATAATCGGAGACAAATCGAAATTCTCTCCCGAATTGCAATCCGAAATGGAAAGAGTTGAAAACGTTACTAAGAATAACGCCGCTTGCATAGTAAACATTGCGTTAAACTATGGCTCAAGAGATGAGCTTGTTTTTGCTGTTAAGAAAATTGCAAAATCTGTTTTGGATGGTGAAATTTCTTTAGATGAAATAGACGAAAAAGCGATTTCCGACAATTTGTATACCTATTATATGCCCGACCCCGATTTGGTTATCAGAAGCAGCGGAGAAATGCGACTAAGCAATTTTTTAATGTGGCAGTCATCGTATAGTGAGCTTTATTTCACAAATACATTGTGGCCTGATTTTGATGAAAAGGAATTTACAAAGGCTATTGAGGAATATATGAGCAGAAACAGACGTTTCGGCGGAAGATAGACTTTGGAAAGGGTTGAATTTATGTTAAAGAACACGTTAATCAGAATGATGTCAGCACTTGTTGGTCTTGCCTTGTATTTTTGGGTTATAAATATGGATGCTTACATATTTAAGTGTATCGTTACAGCTATCTCTGTGTTTATGGTCTGTGAAGTTTTGCACTCGTTTAAAATCGGATTTTGGGGAATTGCTTGCGGCTTTATTTGCTCAGTTTTTGTTGCTTTTTCTCTTTATCAGGGAAGCTTTGAGCTTTTATCGGGGGCTATATTATTTTGTTTGTTTTTATGCGCATTATTTTGCATTATAAAGCATAAAAAAATTGATTTTTCAAGTGCCTCAGCTATGAGTTTTATTACAATATATATTACTCTTACAATTAATTATCTTTGCATGATAAGAGATTTGAAATTTGGACTTCACTATCTGTTTATAGCCTTTATTTCTGCTTGGATAAGCGATACAGGTGCATATTTTTGCGGTTGCCTTTTCGGACGGCATAAACTTACCACTATAAGCCCGAAAAAAACCGTTGAAGGCGCTTTAGGTGGCATTGCGTGTTGTGCGATTGGCGGAGTTATATTTGGTTTAGTTGAAAGTATATTCTTTAACAATGGTGCAAATTATCTTATGCTCACAATAGTTTGCGCAATAGGCTCAATATTCGGACAAATAGGCGACTTAGCCGCATCAATGATAAAAAGAAGATTTAACATAAAGGATTTTAGCAGTATAATGCCTGGACATGGCGGAATAACAGACCGTTTCGACAGCGTTATGCTCACCGCACCATATACTTTTTATGTTATTCTTCTATTAAACTATATTAATCTACCGCTTATTTTTTAAGCTACAGAGAGATATTTTATAATTTTTTTGAGAGGCAATATAATATGAAAAACATTTGCGTTTTAGGTTCTACGGGTTCTATAGGAACTCAAACATTAGACATTGCAGCTAAAAGCCCCGATATTAACATATTGGGGCTTTCGACACATAAAAACATAAAATTGCTTGAAACTCAGGCAAGAAAATTCAAGCCAAAAATGGTTTGCGCAACCGATGAGGCTTGCGCCGCTGAGCTTAAAATTGCTTTAGCAGATACAGATACAAAGGTGCTTTCAGGCGAGGAAGCACTTTGCGATATTGCTTGCATTAATGAGGTTGAAACCGTTGTTACGGCTATTATGGGCATTGCGGGCTTAAAACCCACCGAGCAAGCAATACGAAGCAAAAAAAATATCGCCCTTGCAAACAAGGAAACGCTTGTTGCAGCGGGTGAGTTTATTATGAATTTAGCAAGAGATTACAACGTAAAAATACTTCCTGTCGATAGCGAGCATAGTGCAGTTTTCCAATCGCTTGCGGGACTTAACAAGAAAAATCAATTAAAAAATATAATTCTTACCGCATCCGGCGGACCTTTTTTAGGAAAAACAAGAGATGAATTAAAAAATGTAACCGTTGTTGAGGCTCTTAATCATCCCAATTGGAGTATGGGCAAAAAAATAACTATAGACTCTGCAACAATGGTTAACAAAGGGCTTGAAGTTATTGAAGCAAGATGGCTTTTTGATATAGATTATAAGGATATTGAGGTTTTAGTTCATCCTCAAAGCATAATTCATTCTATGGTCAGATTTGTTGACGGAGCAGTTATTGCTCAGCTTGGACTTGCTGATATGCGTATTCCAATTGCCTATGCAATAACATATCCGGACAGAGCGCCGTATGTTTCTGAAAAGCATTTAGACCTCGCCAAAATCGGTACGCTTACATTTAAAAAACCCGACCTGAAAACGTTTAAGCCCCTTGCCCTTGCGTATAAGGCGCTTGAATGTGGCGGACTTATGAGTGCCGTTTTTAACGGTGCGGATGAAATTGCAGCAGATTTGTTTTTAAAGGAAAAAATAAGCTTTTTAGATATTGCGGATATTATAGAAGAGGCTATGAATGCATATAATAATAAAAGTGCAAAAAGCTTAGATGATGTTTTTGAGGCTGATTTGTGGGCAAGAGAGTTTATTAAAAAGCTTGCCTGCAACTATTAATATATTTTGCTTAGAGGTGAAACAATGGGAATTATTATTGCACTTATAGCTTTTACAGCTATGGTTTTTATTCATGAATTCGGACATTTTATTTTTGCTAAAATTTTTAAAATCAAGGTCTTGGAATTTTCTATCGGAATGGGCCCTGCAATATTCAAAAAGCAAGCAAAAGAAACGCTTTATTCAATCAGATGCCTTCCTCTTGGTGGCTTTTGCCGAATGGAGGGTGAGGAGGAAACAAGCGACGATGCAGGTTCTTTTTCAAATGCCGTTTGGTGGAAAAAATTTATAGTTGTTATAGCGGGTGCAGTTTTAAATATCGTTTTGGGCTTTGCTTTGCTTTTATGCGTTCAAGGCTCATACTCAACTATAAGAACGCCCGTTATTGATAACCTAACGCCTGAAGCAAATATGGCATCTCAAGGATTTTTGCCCGGCGATAGAATTATTAAGCTAAACGATTCAAAAATAAATATTTTTGAAGATGTTTCATTTTTCTTAGACAGAGTTAAAGGTTCACCCGTTCGTGTAACAGTAAAGCGCGGAGGTGAAACAATAACTAAAACCGTTGTGCCTACAAAACGAGTTATTGAGCTTGAATATCTTGAAGATAAGACCAATATGAAAATATATCTAAATGATGTTCTTTCGGAGGAGACCTCTGCAGAGGCAACTAAGCAAAAGGAGTATATAGGCAAAACAGCAACCCAAACCGACTATATACTCGGCTTTGAAACCAAGGCCGTCGGCAACAATTTCAAAAACGTTTTCTCACGCTCATTTTTTATGACGGGCTTTTATGTTAAAATGGTTTACGTTTCTTTGTTTGAATTGATAACAGGGCAGGTTCCCGCAAATCAAATATCGGGTCCTATAGGAATTGTTAATGTTATAGATGAGGCATCTAAGTTTGATTTTATTTTTCTCTTAGAAATTTTAGCACTCTTAACAATTAACCTTGGCGTTATGAATCTGCTTCCTATACCTGCGCTTGACGGATGTAAGCTTATTGTTATTTTAATTGAAGCAATTACAAGAAAAAAAATACCGCCCGAAAAAGAAGGAATTATAAATCTTATCGGCTTTGCTATTTTAATCGGAATTACCATTTTTGCAACATACAACGATATTGTACGATTATTTCAAGGGACTTAAATAAATTTTAGTAGGTGAATAGTGTGAACAGAAGAATTACAAAAACAGTTAATGTCGGCGGAGTTTTAATAGGCGGAACAAATGCCATAAGCGTTCAATCAATGACAAATACAAAAACCTCTGACATAAATGCAACAGTTGAGCAGATAAAGAGCTTGGAGGCAGCAGGATGCGATATTGCAAGGGTTGCAATTCCTGATTTGGAGAGCGCAAAAGCCATCAGTCAAATAAAATCAAAAATAAATATTCCTTTAGTTGCCGACATTCATTTTGACTATAAGCTCGCCTTGATGTGCATGGAAAACGGAATCGACAAGGTTCGCATAAACCCCGGAAATATAGGCTCTGAAGAAGGCGTTTTCAAAACCGCCGAAATGGCAAAGAAAATGCAAATTCCAATAAGAATAGGAGTCAACGGCGGCTCTCTTGAAAAAAGTATTTTAGAAAAGTATAACGGTGCAACTGCGGAAGCATTAGTTGAAAGTGCACTGTCTCATGCTGCACTTTTGGAAAAATTCGGATTTTATGATATAGTTTTGTCGCTTAAAGCTTCCGATGTGCCAACTATGATTGAAGCTTACAAATTAGCAAGTGAAAAAACGGATTATCCCCTGCATTTGGGTGTAACAGAGGCAGGTACATACGAAACAGGAATTATAAAGTCATCTATAGGACTTGGAGCATTGTTATCCCAAGGCATTGGCGATACGATACGAGTTTCACTTACGGACAACCCCGTTAACGAGGTTTATTGTGCTATTGATATTCTTAAAGCTCTCAATTTAAAAAAAGGCGGCATTAAGTTTGTATCGTGTCCGACCTGCGGACGTTGTCGTATAAATCTGATTGAAATTGCAAACAGCGTTTATTCGGCAATAAAAAATATTGATAAAGATATAAAGGTTGCAGTTATGGGATGCGCAGTAAACGGCCCGGGTGAAGCAAAGGATGCCGACATAGGAATCGCAGGCGGAAACGGCGAAGCGCCTTTGTTTAAAAAAGGCGAAATAATCAAAAAAATCAGCGAAGACAAAATCATTGAAACACTTGTTGAAGAAATCGAAAAAATGTAAGGAGAGAAAAACAGATGACAAGCCTTTCGGCTATAATTCCCGAAGAAACTTTTGACCTTGGGGATGTTCAGATACTATCTATTAAAATCAATAAAAAAGAACGTACGATGCATATTGATTTTGAGGAAAAAACAATTTTAACAAAAAAACAATTTGACCGAATTTATAAAGGTCTTAAAACTAAATATAATCTTTGCAATATAACTTTTAACCTTTCACCCTCGCAAATCGTCAGCGAGGTTGATTTAAAAAAGACAGAGCTTGAAAAGAATATAATAAAAAAGCTTGAAAATGAACGTGAGCAGTCAAAAAAAACTAATGAGGTCATCATCGGTACAAAAATAAAAGGCGCCCTATTGCAGATTGAGGACGTTACGCCCGAGGTTGGAAGATGCAAAACGTCAGGACAAATATTTGCCGTTGAGTATCGACAGCGTAGAGACGGCGCATGGATTGTTACAGTAGATATAACAAACAAAAAAAGCTCAATGACTATTAAGTTATTTTGCGATGTTCCGCCCAGAAAATCACCAAACGGCGAAGTATGGAAAGAAAAAGGAAACAGCCCATCTAAAGAGGTTGTTGAAAAGCGTTTAAAAAAAGGCACTTATATATCCGTATATGGCGATGTAGTTTTTGACAAATATTCAAACGACTACGTTATGAATGCCTATAGTATCAACGAAATCCCCGCTCCTCCCGTTGTTGAGGATAACGCCCCAAAGAAACGTGTTGAGCTTCATATGCACACGCAGATGTCTGCTATGGACGGAGTATCGTCTGCAACAGATTTAATTGCAAGAGCTGCCTCTTGGGGGCACAGTGCAATAGCAATAACCGACCACGGAGTTGTTCAGGCGTATCCCGAAGCGGCGAAAGCGGCAGATAAGTTTGGAATAAAGGTAATCTATGGCGTTGAGGGATATGTTGTTGATGATAATGTTTCAATAGTTACCCGTCCGAAAAATTATAGTTTGAAAAATAAGTTTATAGTTTTCGACTTGGAAACAACAGGTCTTTCCGCCGCAAAAAATGAAATTATAGAAATCGGAGCAATAAAGGTAGAGGAAGGCGAAATAAAAGACAGCTTTTCAACCTTTGTTAAGCCAAAAAAGTCTATTCCGGATTCAGTTACAGGTCTTACAGGCATTACAAACGCAATGGTTGCAAACGCACCTTCGGAGGAGATTGCAGTAGCAGAATTTTTAAAATTCTGTGGCAATGATTCCGTTTTGGTTGCCCATAATGCGGGCTTTGATACAAGCTTTATACGAGCAGCAATGTCAAGAATGAATATGGAATTTAGCTTTTCTTATATTGATACTGTTTCTCTTTCAAGAAAGCTTTTAAAAGAGCTTAGAAGTCATAAGCTTAATGCCGTTGCAAAGCATTTGAAAATTAAGCTTGATAATCACCATAGGGCAGTTGATGATGCGTTGGCAACCGCACATATATTTATAAAGTTTGCAAATATGTTATCTGACGATGGCGTAAAAGACGTTATTGAAATAAATTCACATTTCAGTGGCGAAATAGACGTTAAAGGTGCTCCTTCAAATCATATAATAATAATTGCTAAAAATCCTGTTGGCCTTGAAAATTTGTACAGGCTTATTTCAGCATCACATATCGACTATTTTTATAGGACGCCCAGAATGCCCAAAAGCATAATCAACAAATTTCGAGAGGGGCTTATTGTAGGCTCTGCCTGCGAAGCAGGAGAGCTTTATTCAGCTGTTTTTTCAGGAAAGAGCGACGAAGATATTGCTCAAATAGTTTCCTTTTACGATTTTTTGGAAATCCAGCCTCTTGGAAACAACGAATTTATGAAACGAAACGGAAGCGCTGACGAGCAACAGCTTAAGGATATAAATATAGAAATTATAAATCTTGGAAAAAAATATAACAAGCTTGTCGTTGCAACAGGTGATGTTCACTTTTTAGACCCCGAGGACGAGGTTTTCCGTCGGGTACTTATGGCGGGAAAAGGCTTTGACGATGCCGATTTTCAAGCGCCTCTTTACCTTAGAACAACAGAGGAAATGCTTAAGGAATTTTCCTACCTTGATGAGCAGACTGCGCTTGACGTTGTGGTTGAAAATCCAAATAAAATCGCCGATATGGTTGAAAAGCTACAACCGGTAAGAAGCGGAACATACCCCCCAAGCATTGAAGGTGCACAAGAAGATATTATTCGTATGTCGTACGAAAAAGCAGAGGAAATATATGGAACTCCTCTTCCCGATATTGTTAAGCAAAGAATGGATAAAGAATTAAAATCCATTACAACCTATGGATTTTCAGTTATGTATATCATTGCGCAAAAGCTTGTTAGCAAGTCCCTTTCCGACGGTTACTTGGTTGGCTCAAGAGGCTCTGTTGGCTCGTCGTTTATAGCGTTTTTGTCGGGTATAACAGAGGTTAATGCTCTTCCTGCTCACTATGTTTGCCCAAACTGCAAGCATAGCGATTTTACCTGCAACGACGGAAGCGGTATATCGGGATGCGATATGCCTGATAAGGTATGCCCCGTTTGCAATACTCTTTATAAAAAGGACGGACATGATATACCGTTTGAAACCTTCCTCGGCTTCGCAGGCGATAAGGAGCCTGATATAGACTTGAATTTCTCGGGCGAATATCAAAGCGTGGCTCATAAATATACAGAGGAGCTATTTGGAGAGGGGCACGTTTTTCGTGCAGGTACTATTGGCACAATTGCTGATAAAACAGCCTTTGGATATGCTAAAAAATATTTTTCAGAACGAAATAAGGTTGTTCATGAGGCTGAGATAAGAAGAATTGCCATAGGCTGTACGGGTGTTAAAAGAACAACAGGTCAGCATCCCGGCGGCGTTATCATTGTTCCAAAGGCAAACGATATTCACCAGTTCTGCCCTATACAACATCCCGCAGACGACCCCGAAAGTACGATTGTAACAACACATTTCGATTATCACTCAATACACGACAATCTGCTTAAGCTCGATATTTTGGGTCATGATGACCCAACGGTTATTCGTATGCTTGAGGATTTAACGGGCAAGGATGCAAAGCAAATTCCTCTTGACGATAAAGAAACGCTGAGCTTATTTTTAAACACGGATGCACTCGGCGTTACACCAGAGCAGATTAAAAGCACTGTTGGAACATACGGCGTTCCCGAATTCGGAACGGAATTTGTTCGCCAAATGCTTATTGATACAAAGCCTAAAACCTTTTCTGAGCTTCTTCGTATTTCAGGCTTGTCGCACGGTACAGACGTTTGGCTAAACAATGCTCAAGAATATATCCGTAGCGGAGAAATCGTGCTTTCCGAAGCAATATGTACTCGTGATGATATTATGATTTATCTTATTCACATGGGGCTTGAGCCTAAAACCTCTTTCACAATTATGGAGAAGGTTCGTAAAGGAAAGGGTTTAACCGCAGAAGATGAGGAGGAAATGAAAAAGCACGAGGTTCCTCAATGGTACATAGATTCATGTAACAAAATAAAATATATGTTCCCTAAGGCGCACGCCGTTGCCTACGTTATGATGGCATTTAGAATTGCGTGGTTCAAGGTTCATATTCCGCTTGCATACTATTGCGCCTATTTCACGATTCGTGCAGAGGGGGCATTTGACGGAGAAGTAATGTGTTACGGCATAGGCAAGGTTATTCAGGCTATGACGGAAATTGATGCATTAGAAAAGCCCACCCAAAAGGAAAAGGATATGAAAACGGTTTTGGAATTGTGCCTTGAAATGTATTCAAGGGGTTTTGATTTTTCAAAGGTTGATATATATAAATCGCATGCAAAGAAATTTTTGCCCGATACTGACGGGGAAAAATTAATCCGACCGCCTCTCTCTGCCCTTCCGGGAATAAGCGTAGCAATGGCTGAGAGCATCGTTGAAGAAAGGGAAAAAGGCGAGTTTTTCTCAATTGAGGATTTGCACGCAAGAACTAAAATTAGTAAAACAGCTCTTGAAATTCTTGAGAGAAACGGTTGCTTCGACGGAATGGCGCAAAGTAGCCAGATGTCAATTTTAGATATGATGTAAAATCATCACTACCGACTTAACCGATGGTTTTCGTTACACAACAAAAGCAAGAAGTCCAATGTATGTGGATTTCTTGCTTTTTCCACTATTGTTCAATTGTATCAAGACTCTTAAAAACGTATCCGCTTTCCTTTGCCGAGGTTATTATTCGCTCAAGTGCATCTGCGTTATCCTTTGAAACAGCATGCAAAAGAATTACTGCGCCATTATGCAAATACGGCATAACACTTTCATAAGCATAATCTGCTCCCTTTGACTCATTTATTTTCCAATCAACATACGCAAAGCTCCAAAAAACCGTTTTATACCCTAAATCATTCGATATAGAAAGCGTTCTTTCCGAAAATTCGCCCATTGGCGGTCTAATATATTTCATTTTTTCTCCCGTCAGATTCTCATAAATTTCATTTAACGATTTTATTTCGTTTATACACTCACTATCGGTTTTGTCAGGCATCGATGGATGATTATTTGTATGATTACCAACTATATGCCCCTCTCTTTGCATTCTTTTTACAAGCTCGGGCTGCGTTTTTATATAATCCCCTGTTACAAAAAATGCCGCAGGCGTATCTGTTTTTTTTAAAACATCCAATATTTTTTCGCTATATCCATTTTCATATCCTTCGTCAAATGTAAGATAAAGATTTTTCTCTGTTTCATCACCCAAGTAAAAAGCATTGAATTTTTCAAAATTTGCAGTTACACTTTTAGGTACACTTGGCGCCTTTCCTTTCTCCTTTTTTAATCCCCAACCGATTTTTGTATTATCCAGATTTTGATAGTCAACAGGAGTTGAGTGCTCCAAAAAATTTTCTCCTACATTACTTTGCTCGTCCGCTCGTTTGCATCCGTTCGTAAAAGTCATAATAAAAAGTGCCATAATTATTGAAAAAAATTTTTTTATCATACTCAATATATCCCCTTTTTAAAATATATATAAATATTTTTATGACTATATTATAAAAAAAATTCATTTTTTAGGTTTTTTTAAAAATTTTTTAAAAAAATCCCCTTTTCCTATTGACATCTGTATAAAAAACAATTAAAATATATAGTGGTATGTAGTTTATGTTATATCAATACATTTAATTAATAAGTAATACTTTTGATTTTCATAATTACAACAAGTGAGGGTAGCGTTTTAAAGTGTTTTAATTTGACGCGGACTTTGTAAACATAACGAAGCAGAAATTTTAAATATTTCTGAGATAAAATGATTTTTTTTAAGAGGATATTTTTACTATCCTATAAACTGATTATATTTTCCATTTGTTATTTATACATTGACAACACGCAGCAGGAGCGATGAAATTTATTCTTGCATTTGAAAAATTAAATATTCTTTATGATTTGCTACTCCTAATTAAAAAGGAGGTGTTTTATGCTATGGATTTAATCATAGCAATAGTGTGTGCAGTAGTTGGTATAATAATTTCAATTTTTGTAACATACAAGTTGGCGTCAAAAGCCGGTTATGAAAAGCGCAAGCGTGAAGCTGAACTTTTAATTGGCGGTGCCGAAAATGAATCAAAAAGGCTTATTGAAGAAGCAAGTAAGCAAGCAGAAAGCAAAAAAAGAGAAATTCTTTTAGAAGCAAAAGAAGAAAACCACAAGCAGCGCCAAGAATTCGACAAGGAATTAAAAGAGCGCAGAAGTGAAATTTCTCGTCAGGAGCGTAGAATAGCTCAAAAAGAAGAAACTCTTGATAAGAAAACAGAGAGCATTGAGCAAAGAGAAGCTGACCTTGCAAAAAAAGGCAAGGATTTAGAAGCAAAAGAGGCTGAAATTGCCAAGATTAAGGAAGAACAAATTGCTGTTTTGGAAAAAATTTCAGGTTTAACAGCAGAGGAAGCAAAGCAGTTCTTGCTTAAAAATTTAGAAAGCCAGGTTCGTCATGAATCCGCTATGCTTATCAAAGATATAGAGCAGCAAACAAAAGACGAAGCAGACAAGCGTGCAAAAAATATTATCGTTGGCGCAATCCAGAAGGTTGCTGCTGACCACGCCGCTGAGACAACCGTTTCTGTTGTTTCTCTTCCTAACGAAGAGATGAAGGGCAGAATAATCGGTAGGGAAGGCAGAAATATCCGTACCATCGAAACTCTTACAGGTATAGATTTGATCATCGATGATACGCCTGAGGCAGTTATCTTGTCGGGCTTTGACCCTATCAGGCGTGAAGTGGCGAGAATGACTCTTGAAAAGCTTATTGCGGACGGAAGAATTCATCCGGCTCGTATTGAAGAAACTGTTGAAAAGAGTAAGCGTGAAATTGAAGCTGAAATTAAGCAGGAGGGCGAGCGTGCAACCTTTGAAACAGGGGTTCACGGATTGCACCCTGAAATTATAAGGCTTTTGGGCAGATTGAAGTATCGTACCAGCTATGGTCAGAATGTTTTGAACCATTCTATAGAGGTTGCTCATCTTGCAGGCGCTATGGCAGGAGAATTTGGAATTGATGTTGCTTTGGCAAAGAGAGCAGGTCTTCTGCACGATTTAGGAAAATCTGTTGACCACGAAATTGAAGGTTCTCACGTTACAATCGGTGCAGACATTGCAAAAAAACACAAAGAGAACAACGATGTTATTCATGCTATAATGGCGCATCATGGCGATGTTGAGGCTACAACTTTGATTGCGGCCATTGTTCAGGCGTGTGATGCTATATCTGCGGCTCGCCCGGGTGCAAGACGTGAAAATGTTGAAACATATATCAAGCGTCTTGAGAAGCTTGAAGAAATTGCAAATTCGTTTGCAGGCGTTGAAAAATCGTTTGCAATTCAGGCAGGTCGTGAGGTTAGAATAATGGTTAAACCTGATGATGTTAAGGATGATGGCGTTGTATTGATGGCTCGTGATATTGTTAAAAAGATTGAAAGCGAGCTTGAATATCCCGGTCAGATTAAGGTTAATGTTATTCGTGAAATGCGTGCAATTGATTATGCAAAATAAAACAATGAAAATAGATAGGCCAAAAGGTCTATCTATTTTAAATATTAAAACATTCGGAGGTTGATTTTTTGAGAATTCTGTTTGTCGGTGATATTATGGGAAATTGCGGAAGAACAATGCTTATCAAGACGCTTGATTCCTTATACCGAACTTTAAATTTTGATGCAATTATTGTAAACGGCGAAAATGCCGCACATGGCAGAGGCATATCAAATAATATATGTCGGGAGTTGTTTAACATTGGCATAAATGCTATAACTATGGGTAACCATGTTTGGAACAACAAAGAAATTTTTAAGGCTTTCGAAGAATTTGATAATATTATTCGCCCCGCAAATCTTAACGTCGGACTTCCCGGCAAAGGCAGTACAATTTTTGAAATTAACGGGGAAAAAATCGGCGTTATTAACTTAATAGGCAGGGTTTCTATGGAGCCTGCGGACTGCCCGTTTGTAGCCGCTGACAGAGAAATTGAAAAACTAAAAGGTCTTACTGATACAATAATTGTAGATTTTCACGCCGAAGCAACAAGTGAAAAGGTTGCAATGGGTTATTATCTTGACGGAAGAGTCAGTGCTGTTTTAGGAACTCATACTCATATCCAAACGGCTGACGAAAAAATTCTTCCAAATTCTACTGCATATATAACAGATGTTGGTATGACAGGTCCGTATACGTCAATTATAGGAATGGATAAGGATTTGGTTTTGCCTAAATTTTTAACCGGCTTCTCTCAACGCTTTGAGCCCGCCGAAGGTCGTGCGCAGTTTAACGGAGTTCTAATTGATACGAAAAATGGAAAGGCGCAGGAAATTAAGCGTATAAATATTATTGAGGAATAGGGGATTTTATTATGCATATTAATGAATATATTGTTCGTTACAGTGAAACAGGCGAAAGTATGAAAGCGACGCTTCCTGCCGTCATTTCGTATTTTCAAGACACATCTATAAGCCATAGCTCCGCAGTTGGGCAAAGTGTAGAGTATTTGCTTTCAAAACAGCTTGCCTGGATTCTGGCAGGTTGGCATATCAATATAAGTCGCTACCCTTCTCACGGCGAAAAGCTAATTGTTAAAACCTGTTCAACAGGTTTTAAGAATATGTATGGATATAGGATTTTCATTATGGAGGATGAAAACGGAGAAGTTATTGCTACGGCGTCGTCGGTTTGGATTTTTTATAATTTTAAAGAAATGAAATTTAAAAAGGTTGACCCTCAGGAGGCCGCTTCATTTGGCAGTGAGGATTATACTCTTTTTGAGGATGACCGTTCATACAGGCTGACCAAAAAAGCTTCATATTCTTTTCATAGCGAGGTTATCGTAAAGAAATCAGACATTGATACTAACGGACACGCAAACAATATAAGCTATATAAAATATATTTCAAATGCATTTCCGGAGCTTGAAATTTTTGACCTTCGCATACAATATAAAAAGCAAGCTATGCTTGGCGATAAAATAGAAATTCACTATAATTTTGATGATGATAGAAAAAATGTTTTATTAACAGACGAAAACGGAGATGTTTTTGTTATTGCCGAATTTTAAAATACAAGAAGCGGTATTTTAGAATAAAATTTTATGCTATTAGTTTAGTATTACTATAATATTTATATATTTTTAAAATTCTCAAAGCTTCTTCCTCTATTATCTTCTTCTCTTTCATTTTTTATAAAATCTTTTGTCAGCCTGCCCACTATTGGAGCAAGAATTATTAGCGCTATAAGATTTGGTATCGACATCATCGCATTTAAGGTATCTGCCATTTCCCATATTAGCTCATTATTCGTTACAGCGCCTAAAAAAACGGCAAATATATAAACAGTTCGATATATTTTTACCCCCATTGCCCCAAATAAAAATTCAATGCTTTTTTCACCATAATAGTACCAGGCAATTATCGTTGCAAATGCAAAAAGTACAAGCCCAATCGTTACAACATACGAGCCATAGTTAAATGCATTTTCAAACGCAAGCTGCGAAATCCAATACCCACTCTCATTTCCTGTCCATAGGCCGGATGTTAAAATTACGAGCGCGGTAATTGTGCACATAACAATAGTATCAAAGAACACCTCAAACGCACCCCAGAGTCCCTGACGTGCGGGATGGTAATTGTTAGCACAGGCGTGAGCAATCGGAGCGCTTCCAAGTCCCGCCTCATTCGTTAAAATGCCTCTTGCCGTTCCAATTCTTACGGCATACATAAATGTTGCGCCCGAAAATCCGCCAACTGCCGCAGTCCCGTTTAGTGCCCCGTCAAAAATTGAAGCAATCGCATTGGGTATTCTTTCTGCATTTACTAAAATAACGAAAATCGCACCAATTATATACGCAAGTGCCATAAACGGAACTAAAATTTCAGCGACGCTCGCTATTCGCTTTATTCCACCTATTAATACAAGCGCCACCAATATCGTAACAAAAATTCCCGATATAGTTTTCCCGATTGAAAATGTTTGAAAAATTCCATTTACCAATGAATTTGATTGCACCATATTTCCAACGCCAATTGAACATAAAACTGCGGCGATACAAAAAAACACAGCAAGCTTATTTTTTTTTGTCCCATTTTTTATGTAGTACATAGGACCGCCAACAAACTCACCCTTGCTATTCTTTTCCCTATATAAAAAAGCTAATGTTACCTCGGAATATTTTACGACCATACCAAAAAGAGCGGCAATCCACATCCAAAAAATTGCCCCCGGTCCGCCTACCTTTATTGCAATAGCTATTCCAACAATGTTTCCTGTTCCAACGGTTGCAGCAAGCGCTGTTGAAACAGCCTGAAAAGGCGAAATTGTTCCTTCAGTATCCGAAGAGGCTTTCTTGGAAAATAACGTTTTGCCCGTATGCCTCATAACTACATTAAATTTTCTGAAAATTAATCCTCTTGTTACAATAGTTAAATAGACTCCGCAAAAAATCATTAGCGTAATCATAGGAATTCCCCATAAAATATTATCATTTAAAAATCTAATAATATTCATTTGCCCCTCCTTGCTTATACAACTTGCAAAAACATACTATTTCTATATTAATTCTATAGAAATAGTATGTTTTTGCATTGCACTCTCTCACTTGGCACTCATCTTTTATCCTTGAACAACAAAGTTATGCACCACAAGGCTCCAATTCCTACCAAAGTAAAAATTATTCTTGAGAAACCGCTTCCCATTCCAAAAAGTGCAGATACGAAATCATAGTCAAAAATTCCTATGCTTCCCCAATTTAATCCTCCGACTATAACAAGAATAAGCGCTATAGTATCTAAAATTGCCATATTTCATTTTCCTTTCCAATTAAATTTTTGCATTAAAAGTATATGCAATAAAAAATAAAACATTCGTGTTAAAAATTAACTTTTGCTCATACCTTTCTATGAGGGGGTGTTTGTAATGAATAGCTATTCCAATTTACTTTTGTACATATTATGCATTGTTTTAATTTTTTTTATTACAGAATTAGTATTAAGAAAAAAATAAATTTTATACAGAAAAAATTTTTTTATTTACAACTCCGCTTTGTACTATAATAAGCCAAATGAAAAATAGGGAGTGTTTTTTTGGGTAAATATTAATTTGATGTTGATAAAAAATTTTCAAACGGCATTTTGCATTTGAAACCCGTTCTTGATTTTGAAATATCTGCCGATGGTATAAAGCTTTGCGCTGAAAAATCGGACAAAATTGGTGTTTCATTAAAAAACGGGGTTGCAACAATATTTTATATGTCGGATAATCAGTTTTTCAGAGAGCTTGGCGCTTTTATTGAAAACTTAAAAAATCATCTGAATTTAATATTATTGAAGATAATTTTTTTGAAGCTCTTTCCGTTATGCTTGATGTTTCGAGAGGTGCCGATTGATATCTTTAACGAATATATACAGGAGCTTATTAAAATTACTAACAAGTACAATCTTATTCCTATGATGTGGAGCGATATGTATTTCAAAGCAATTTCAGAAGACGGCTTGACATATTATTACGGAAATACTTATTACAGCTTTGATGAGCTTAAAGAAGCTATTGAAAAATATATAAAATATTACAACGAGAAAAGAATCAAAGAGAAACTTGGGTGGAAAAGTCCGGTTGGGTATCGGCTCTCTGCCTTTACTGCATAAAAATAGCGTAGCAGTCATTAAAACTACTACGCTATAAAAAGTCTAACTTTTTGGGGTCATATCAACCTAAAGCCTTTGCTTTTTCATATGCCAAATTTATTCTGTGTTTGAAATAAAAATTCACTCTAATCCTAAAGCTTCCATTTTTCAAGCCTTTCCCCTTTCACTATATAGCTTTTCTTTACTGCAAGCTTCGCAAGGGGCGTATCGGAATATGAATCGGAATAAAACTCATCAATTACGCCGTTTTCATATTTTTCATAAAAGCGACGAACCTTTTCTTCACCATGACAATTTACGCCTGTATACTTTCCGTTTTTCTTATCAACAACCGATGCCATAACATTTTTTATGCCAATCAATTCGCACGCAGGCGCAACTAAAAATTCAGGTGAAGCCGAAATTATAACATCGTTTTCTTGTTGATTTTTCCTATAGAATTTCTTTATTTTATGTATGTTTTTCTTCCAAAACAACTCAATCTCACTATCAATATCGTCTATATCATTTAAAAACTCATACATTCTCTCTTTAAATTGAGTTTTCGTTATAATTCCAAAAACCTTATATTTCAAAAAATTTGCAAACACACTCGGAAGTCTTAATAAAATTTTTGGGTTTTTCTTTAAGCAAAAGCGATAAAAGTCAAACGTAGAATCCCCATTATATATTGTTTTATCGAAATCATACACGTTCATAGGCTTGCTCCTTTAACATCAAAGCGGCTGCAGCAAATTTTGCTACAGCCTCTTTTTTAACTTTTAAATTAAAATCAATCTAAAATAGACTTGATATACGCTGCAATTTCATCATCCTTGCAGTTTGCAAAGAAATACTCTTTAAACTTAGCACCGCTAACAGCACCCTTTAACAAATCTTGGTCAATATTTTTAAGAATTGTCATCATATCAACATGAGTAACCTTCTTAACTTCATCCAAAATTTTCTTGTTTCTCTGCTCAGGAACTGCTCTCTCTCTCGGATATCCCTGACCCCACTCTTCAACAAAAAGCTTCTCAAAAACATACTGAAGATTTAATTCAGCACCCCATCCCCAACCTTTTGCAAAAGGAAGAGCGATTGCATTACCATTATTTACCTGCGTAAACTGATATGCATCTGTTGGGTCAACAACATGCCCACACAAAACGTTCGGGAAGCTGTTACAAGCAAGCATTGCTCCCTCTCCTGTTCCGCAACCCGTAATAACAAGGTCTGCAGCTTTTGAGTTAATCAAAATAGCCGTCAGAATACCAACCTGAACATAGGTAAGCTGAGCTTCATCCTCAGCAGAATACATTCCATAGTTGAACACCTCATGTCCCATTGGCTCTACAACCTTTTTCAATGTATCAACAATAACTGCATTTTTAGCCGCCTGGCTATTTTCATTAATTAATGCTATTTTCATTTTTAATACCTCTTTATTTTTAATATTTTATATATTTATATAAATACTATATAAATTCTAAATTAAATTCCCAACGATTTTAAATATTCTCTGCTCATCTTTGCAGACTCTATCGCAGGTCCATAGACTGGTCTTGCTCAACAACAACATAATCCGCTCCCGCAGCCTCAGCGGCTTCAAGAATCTTTGGAATATCCTCACGGATTTAATATAGTTGCAATGCAACCTTAAATTCTTTCATTTTCACTAACCTACAACTCTGTTAATATACTTTGTATTATAGCACATTTTAAAAATTAAATCAATATATTTTTAATTATTTAGTCCTCATATTCATCTAAAAAACTATGTTTTTCTCCAAAATCATCCTTATAACCAATAATAGCCCCCATATTTACGTTATATGAGCTTTTGAAAATATTAAATTCTACATTTTCGTTTTTTTCATGCAGCTGTTTGATGAGCTGCTTCATCTCATAACGCTTTGAATCTGTTCCCTCAACTTCCTTTGCAAGATTTTCGGTAAATCTGCAGGCGCATCTTATAAATTCAAGCTCATTGTATTTTGCCCACTGAATTATATCGTCCTCTCGTATGTAATACAGCGGTCTTATAAGCTGCATATTTTCAAAATTTGTACTATGCAATTTAGGCATCATAGTCTTATATTCGCCACCATAAAGCATACTCATCATTATCGTTTCTATAACATCATCATAGTGATGCCCAAGGGCTATTTTATTGCATCCAAGCTCCTGTGCTCTTGAATACAAATACCCTCTTCTCATCCTTGCGCAAAGGTAGCAAGGCGAATCATCTACTTTATCAACAATATTAAAAATGTCGCTTTCAAAAATTTTTATTGGTATTTCAAGGGTTTTTGCATTCTGAATAATTCTTTCAAGATTTTCGCTGTTATACCCTGGATTCATAACTATGTATTCCGCCTCAAATTTTATATTTGAATACTTTTGCAAATGCTGAATGCACTTTGCCATAAGCATAGAATCTTTACCTCCTGAAATGCATACCGCAACCCTGTCCCCTTCATTTATGAGCTTATACTCCTTTAACGCCTTAGTAAATTTGCTCCAAAGGTACTTCCTATATCTTTTTATTATACTCTGCGTTGCAATCTCCGCTCTTGTCAATACTCTCCCCCTCGCTTTAAGCCTAACATTTACGAACTCCAAACTATAGTTAATTAATCCTATAGTATTTATTAAATAACAATCTCAATTTCTCGCGGCACGTTTACAATCGGCTCGCCATCCTTAAATTCAATATCAATTGTTCCGTACGGCGTAGGGATTTTCATTTTTGCCGAATCAAGCCCAAACAAGTTTGGTTTGATTCTTATTTTCTTCATTCCCGCCTCTATAATTTCAATACCACTTATCTTAGACGGAAGCTGATATGTTGGGGTAGCACCCCACGCATGGCTATAATCAAACTTATATCCCTCAAATGTAATCCACGCCTCTTTCATTCCTTTGCTGCATTCCCTGACGGCACTATTCCACCTCTTAATCTCTTTAAGCCCATATTCACCAAACAAATCAACCTTATACAAAGCCTCTAAAATAAAGTGCATAAAATACGGTTGAACATTATCTAACCCCTCGCAATACAACGCACGCTCCAAAATGTCCGCTCCGCTTTTCTCGTCGCAAATCCCGAATAAAACAGCAAGAGTATTGGTGTATTTTGAAAAATAACGCCCTGATATATTGCGTGGCATATATTCAGAAACATTTGGCGTTTCATCGTTTAAACCATCGAAATACAAATTTCTTTCGCTATCAAAAAACGTTCTGTTAAAAGCAGTTTTAACAGTTAAGCTCTTAACGTGCAAATGCGCAGATTCTTCTGCTTTTCCCAAATACTTATAAAGTTTAGAAGCAGTATTTATCGCATTATAGTAAAACGCATTAAGCACAGCCTGACCCATAGCCTTAGGCGGATGATGCATATTATACTCTCCACGCCACGTCCAATCAACAAACATAAAGCTTGGCGGATTTGATATAAGAACGGAATCGTCTGTATAGCTATCCATCTTGCGCAAAACGGCATCAATCGCTGAAGCACAGTAATCAACAGCCCAAATATCTCCCGAATTCATATAATAATCGTATACCATCTGAATCCAGATAAGACTGTATGTTGTATGGAACATATATCCATCCGTCATTTTTAAATAATCCGCAATTCTTACTATATCAAATCTTATAAGCCTTGTATCCTGGTATGTAAAATATCCGATTAGACTTTCGATAAAATAATCTCCCACACAACCTAAATTTTCTTGATGCGTCGGGCTGTCAAGATGAATCGACTGCCTGCAAATTTCAAGTGTATGCCTGCCTAGCTCATATATTGCATTAAGCGCCTCGTCGCTACATATAAACTCTCCATTGTTCCCACTGTCGGGGTAGCGTGTATATAACAAGCTTGCATCCTGAATTATAAGCGGCATATCGGAAAAGTTTTTTATTTTAAGCCTGCACACACCTACCGATGACATAACTACAGATTGATGAACAAGGCTTTTATCTCCTTTTATCGTTTGCGTTTGCCGAGGATTTCCTATTACCTCCCCTATGCTTGCGATTATTTCAAATTTGCCCTGTGCCGTAATGTTTAATCTTAAAAATCCGCTATAAATCTTGTCAAACTCAACAACCGCTTCCTTTTCATCATTCGCACCAACAATAACAGGCAAGAAAGCATCATCTTTAACCTCGCTTTGGGCAAGCAACGGAATCTGAGATGTTTTAAGATTCCATATACTTTCTATTTTAATAGCATTTTTCCAAGAGAAGGCATCCTTCGTATAATCATACAAATGAAGCTCAGGGTAACAAAAAGCGGGGGATGCAAGCCAGCTTTCATCCGTTACAATCTCCTCAGCTTCTCCATCATCAAACGTTACGCTTCCCTTTAAAACGAAACCGCCACGTCCGAGCGAGCAATCACTCTGCACAGCAACATCAAGTTGCACCAAAACAAATATATCAACAAAATTTTCTTCAGGCGAAACATCATAAGAACTATAATACTGAATCGGCATCGTCAAGACACTTCCATAATCCCCACCTGCGCAAACAGGTCCAAAGCCTACATACTCATCATTAATATATAAAAAGTATTTAGTATCTGCAAAAATATTTAAAGACACTGTTTTAATTATTTTATCGTATTCATACCTTTTTTTAAAAGCACACATACGAAAATTTTTATTTTCACTCTTGTCAAAAAAAGTTTTTCGGCATGTTATATATTTTTTATTATCAACCCAAATAAACTCCGCATTATTCATAACACCCCTCCTTTTCCAAATATCAGCCAAAATATTTTTCAATCACATATTACTATACCATATTATACATAAGTTGTCAAAGATTTTAACAAAAAATATAGTCTTTACAAGTTATTAATTGATTTTTCAGTTTTCAAAATAACAATTTTCATTAATTATTTTATGG
>JAZNSA010000085.1:0-3907 GCA_045590935.1 Clostridia bacterium
CTGTATAAGCCATTGGGCATCTTCGCTTATTTCACCCAAAAGCTTTAGCTGTTGCTCTTTTTTTATGACATCGTAGTTGTCGATGAGGGCAGAGCAGGAACCGTATATGGATGTCAGAGGAGTCCTCAAATCGTGCGAAACAGCCCTGAGTAAATTCGCACGCATCTTCTCCTTTTCACTTTCTATCCTTATTTCTTCCTGTTTTTTAATTTTTGTTGTCAAACCACAAGTAATAATTGCAATCGTAAGCAATATAACACAAGATATAATGTTTTCTAATATCGTAAAATCAAATGCAAAAAACGGAAATGTAAAAGCGTAATTTACCGCAAGTACGCTTACAAGAGTCGATACAATCCCATAAAAATAACCATTTGTCAAAAGCGACGTAAAAAATGCGCCCAAAACAAACAGCGAAGGAACAAGCGTTTCGCTTTTAAAAACATATTGAACAACTAATCCAAGAAAAAAAGTTCCGCATAAAACAGCTATTGTTGTAAAAATATCTTTTATAATTGACCTACGCATTTTCTCCCCTCCAACAACTATTTTATCACCCACTCGGCTAAGAAGCAGATAAGATTTTTTCAAGCATTTATTATTCATATGCTTTTTGAAAGCATCATCTTACATATCGAATCAAATAAATATACTAACGACCAAAAGCACTGCCGAAACAAGAGTAGTGCCTAAAAACAAAATTCCGAAAGCAATAGGAACATTTTTTGAATTTTGAGCCCCTGAAGATATAAAATATGATTTTATCTGTCCCCATGTTTCTGACAATTCACTATTTAATAGTTTTGCTTCGTTATAATTGGCGCCGATTGATGTTGCGCTTCTTATGATTTGATTAACAAGCACACTTCTTCCTTTTCGGGTATCAATTTCATCACATGCCAAAATTATTTTAAGTGATAGTTCTTTCGCTCTTGTGCGAAGTTCTGAATCTTTCATAATTGCACTTCTTTGTTTTTGGTGAAGTTTTTGCTATGAGCAAAAGTGAAGTAGCTTGCGCAGTGAAGTTTTGTCCTTTGGACAAAGTGAAGTTAAGTTTGCAACTTCTCCGTCAGGCGAAACTTCACTTACGCAGTAAACTTCACTGTTCGGGCAATTCGTGAATTGCCCCTACAAATTCACTTGCCGTCAGGCAAACTTAGTTGTTGAAAGCGTCAGCAAAGCTACGCTTTCGACATGAAACGTATGACAAAACATATCAACAGGCTGCACAACCTCAGGCACATACCCGCCGCCCTCATAGAGGGATTTCATATCTCTTGCAAGAGTAGCAGGATTGCACGACACATAAACAATTCTTTTCGGGCTCATTTTCAAAATTGTTTCAATAGTCTTATCGTCTGCACCCTTTCTTGGCGGGTCAAAAATAACAACATCCGCCCTCTCGCCCATATTATACAACTTTTCAACAACCTCTCCCGCATCTCCCGGATAAAAATGCAGGTTATCAAGCCCATTTTTCTCTGCGTTTTTCCTTGCGTTAATAACCGCATCCTCAACAATTTCAATTCCAATAACTTTTTTTGCTTTCTTTGCCATAAACATCGAAATCGTTCCCGTTCCGCAGTACAAATCAAAAACAGTATCCCCATCTTCAATTTCGGCAAACTCCGCCGCCTTATTATAAAGCACCTCTGTTTGCTTTGTGTTTATCTGATAAAAGCTCGACGGTGAAATTTCAAATTCAAACTCACCTATCTTATCCTTTATTTTCTCGCTACCGTATATCATTTTATATTCTTTTCCGAGAACTAAATTCGTTTTATCCTTGTTAATATTAATCCCAATTCCAACAATTGAACTATCCGCCTCCAAAAGTAGCTTAACGAGACATTCAGGCGCTTTGATTTTTTCCTCCTTCGATACAACAATAACCATCGTTCCGCCCTTAACGCTTCGTATAAATATATTTCTTATACTTCCGCTATGCCTCTTTTCGTCGTACGGCTTAAGATTTGTAAAGCGCATATATTCTTTAACCGCACTTATTATTTTTTTGCACTTTTGGCTTCCCGTAAGGCAATCCGAAACAGGAATTATCTCGTGCGTTCTCTCCTTAAAAAATCCGCAAACAACCTCCCCGTTTTCATTTTCGGCAACAGGAAACTGCATTTTATTTCTATATCTGAACGGATAATCCATCCCAATCGTATCAAAAACTTCAACATCGCAAAATCCGCCTATACGCCTTATTGCATCGCATACTATCTGCTTTTTCATCTTTAACTGAAAGTCATAATTAATATGCATCATCTGGCACCCGCCACACTTTTGATAAACGCCGCACTCAGGCTCGCATCTATGCTCAGACTTTGATATAATTTTTAAAATTTTACCATACCCAAAGCTTTTATTAACCTTAACAATTTTAATTTCTAAAATATCGCCCAAAACTCCGCCCGCAACAAAAACAGTAAAGCCGTTTATTCTGCAAATCCCGTCTCCTGTGCTTGAAAACGAAGTTATTTCGGCTTCATAAATTTCATTTTTTTTAACCAATTCCTGCTCCATTATTTATCTCCCATTTTGTTTTTTATTTATACAGATATATTTTATAATAATTTTGGTCAAAAGTAAAGGAAAATATTTTATATATGTATAAAAATATCGAGCACCAAAATCATCACCCGATATTTTTTATTAATTACTCATTAAACAATGCTTCAATCTTTTTTAATAAGCAAACTGAGTATTTTTACCAATATTATTTGCTTTTTAGCAAAAACTCAATTTTTCTTTATGAAATATATAAATCACTCATTAATTTTGTGCACATTGCTTTCAATAAAAAAGTGCCGAGTACCAAACGATACCCGACACCTTCTATATTAAATCTTATTTGAACTCAACCTCTAAAACTGAGTTCCAAACACCTGTTGTTGTACCATGAAGTACAAGCTTAACTGCTTTATATGTTCCCTTAGGAATTTCTATATCTTCAAGCTCATCCTTTGTTGCGGCGGTCTTTCCGCTCCAAACCTGCTTAAAGTTTTCGCCGTCTTCGGAAACCTCAATATCAAATATCAGTTGTCTTTCAGCAGCCTTCCAAGTTGCAATTCTGAAAGTTGAAATCTCTTTCGGATCAGCAAAGTGGAATATTCCCCAGCTTTCGCCCTCAACTGCCCAACGAGTTTCAAGCTTACCGTCTAAGCAGTTAATTCCAGGATTTCCTTCCTGAGCATCAGAAACTTCAAGTTCAATTTCCTCCCTTTCACGAACATATACTGAGTATGCAGTGAACATTGAAGGGTCCTCCGAATTCATTACCTTAATCATAGCTGTTCCCGGAAGAGTCTCAGGCATCTTCACCTCGCACTTGCTCTGCGCATCAGGCGTTGCAGCAATCTGCGGTAACTGAGCTGTTCCATAAGGCAAAATAACCTCATAATCTCTCTTGTCTTTATCAAATCCTTCAATAGCTGCTCCGTCAACTGTAATTCCCTCAAGCTTTGGAACTATAACATTACCATCAGGGATTGACCAATTGTCAAGCTTTGTATATGTATACTTATATTCAGGCTTAATATCACCATACATAGGCACAAACGTAACTGCAAGGTTAATATTTTTAACGCCTTTGCCATGAATAACAAGCTTTCTTATTCCCGCTCTAGAGTTTTCACCAGTTGCACCATGTACAGGCGATGTTGGTAGAGAAACTGCATCCATAACGCTAAACTTAAGGTCGGCATTATCCGTTACAATTTCAGCATAAAGCTTTTTGCTTCCCTGCTTCAAAATTGCACTTCTTCCGTCCTCTGCAATCTCAATCTCAGCCTTTGTGTGAGCAAACCAATAAAATTCAGACGGCTTCTTCATTGTTATTTCATCCTGAACAATAACAACCTTTCTGTTTTCACCCATCATAATACCACGAATTGCCTTTTTG
>JAZNSA010000086.1:0-2324 GCA_045590935.1 Clostridia bacterium
TCCGAAGCCTTTTGTGCTTACAGATATGAGAATTAAGATTGAAACAGCAATAATAGCAAGGCTACCAAAATACAATATTAAATTTTTCTTTAATTTATCCATATTAATCTCCGTTCTGCTAAGATAAGCTGTATTATTTGCCAGAGAAAGGAAGAATTATTATAAACTTGCTTCCAACGCCTTCTTCGCTTATAACTTCAATGTGCCCACCGTGTTGATTAATTGCTTCTGCGGCAATTGCAAGCCCGAGTCCTGTACCGCCTGTTTCTCTTGCACGGGCTTTATCAACTCTATAAAATCTGTCGAATATTTTTGAGCTATCTTCCTTTGGAATACCAATTCCGTTATCCTCAACTTCAATCATAAGCGAAACTATGTCGCTTACAAGCCTTACAGAAACAGCCCCACCTTCGGGAGTATACTTAATACTGTTGTCGACAATATTATAAATGGCTTCATATATTTTATCTTTATCCATCAGCATTTCAATGTCGGATTGGTCTTGCGCATGCTCGTATTTTATTGCTATATTTTTCTCGTCGGCAAGCGGTTTTAATTTTCTTGTAATAAGCTCTAAAAGCTTAGTAACGTTAACAGTTTCAAAATTTATATTTTTAACTTCGGCATCATTTTTGCTTAAATTTAAAAGCCTTTCTATTATTCTTGTCAATCGGTCAACCTCATTTGTCATATCGCCTAAAAACTCTCTGACGATTTCCTCGTCAAAAGTAGGGGATTGCAATATCGATTCCGAGAGAAGTTTTATTGTTGCAAGAGGAGTTTTAAGCTCATGAGAAACATCGGAAACAAAAACCTTTCTGCTTTCCTCAACGTCTGCAAGCTGCTTGCTCATTGTATTTACCGATTTTCCCAAAACAGCAAGCTCGTCTCTACCCTTGATTGTAACTTCCTGGTCAAAATTGCCTTTTGCAATTTCGGCAGTAACGCTCGTAAGCTTAACAAGAGGTTTTGTTATAACCCCCGAAAAGAATATGCTTAAAAGCGCCACAAGTACAATAATTAAAACAGAAATTCTGTAAATCGTTGATGATAAGTCATTTAAAAAGTCGTCAATAGACGAAAGTGATTTTCTAAGATAAACAATACCTGCCGCTTCGCTATTTTCATCTAAAACAGGAATGGCAACATCTATACTGTTCGTTCCGTCGCTGTTTGAAAAGGTGTTGCTGTCGTTTTCACCCGCAAGGGCAGTTTTAATTGTATCTTTAATAAAAAATTTGTTAACTGCACTGTTTTGAGAATCGTTATCATAAACAACAATCGCTTGTTTACTTAAAATCATCATACGAACAGGGGAGTCTGAAAACAAATCACGGGTTGACGTTGCTAAAAATCTGGTGTCCTCAATTCCGTTTTCTGCTATCATTGATGAAACAATATTTGCTTTTGCAAAAAGCTTAACCTTTTCACTTTCGTAAAAATAATTTTTATACGTTGAGTGAAGATAAAACGCAGACAAAAGCTGAACAACAAGCATAACAAGAACATATACGCCAACCATTTTCCAGCGTATAGATGATTTGAATTTCAGAGAGCTTCTCACGCTTGTTTTTTTTGCTTTATTACGCCTCTGTATAATAGTAACCAACTCCCCATTTTGTGTGAATATATTTAGGCTCTGCAGGATTTGGCTCTATCTTTTCACGCAAGCGCCTAACGTGAACATCAACAGTTCTTATATCACCGGGATAATCATATCCCCAAACTATATCAAGCAAACTCTCTCTGCTATAGACCTTACCGGGGTTTGACAAGAACAAATCCAAAAGGTCAAATTCTTTTGCGGTAAGCTCAATTGCAACACCGTCAAAGGTTGCACGCCTGAAATTGTAATCAAGATTTATGCCGTCAATTGTTACGGTTTTGGATGCACTTTTTGACTCAGGCTGGCTAACTCTTCTGATTATTGCTTTAACTCTTGCTTTAAGCTCTAAAATATTAAATGGCTTTGTCAAATAGTCGTCTGCACCATATTCAAGTCCCAAAATTTTATCCATATCTTCACTTTTTGCAGTAAGCATAATAATTGGAACATTTGAAAATTCACGTATTTTTTGGCAAGCGGAAAGCCCGTCTACCTTAGGCAACATTAAGTCTAGTATAATTAAATCAATGGACTTGTCCTTTGCCATACGAACAGCCTCTTCACCGTCGTACGCAACCTCGCAAGTATATCCATCCTGCTCGAAATTAAACTTAATTCCTTTAACTAGAAGCTTTTCATCATCAACAATAAGAATTTTCATAAAAAATCATCCTCCGATTATGTATAATCATACATATTAATAATACCACATTTCAAT
>JAZNSA010000087.1:0-8928 GCA_045590935.1 Clostridia bacterium
CGGAGATACAGTTGGAAAGTCTGTTGAAAAAGGCAAGAGTCAGTTTGCAGGTTGCGAAATCGAAGGAAAAACTTTAGGCGTAATCGGTCTTGGTGCAATTGGTGTTATGGTTGCAAACACTGCTCGCAGCCTTGGAATGGATGTTATAGGATATGACCCATTCTTATCAGTTGATGCTGCTTGGAACCTTTCAAGAAGTATCAAAAAAGCAACAGAGATAAAAGAAATCTTTGAAAAATCAGATTATATAACTCTTCATCTTCCATTAAACGATTCAACTCGTTATATGATTGCAGATGAGCAATTTGAGCAGATGAAGGATGGCGTTAAGCTTCTAAACTTCTCTCGTGGTGAATTAGTTTGTACGAAAGCTCTTGCTAAAGCATTAGAGAGCGGAAAGCTTTCTAAATATGTAGTAGACTTCCCAAGCGATGAAACACTTCAGCTTGATGGTGTTATTGCAATTCCTCATCTTGGTGCTTCAACAGAGGAATCGGAAGATAACTGTGCAATTATGGCAGCTAAAGAGCTTGCTGATTACCTTGAAAATGGTAATATCAAAAACTCGGTAAACTTCCCTAACTGCTCGCTTGACAGAGAATGTGGACTTACTCGTATAACAATACTTCACAAAAACATTCCTAATATGCTTAATGTATTCTCATCAACTATTTCCGATGCAGGCTTCAATATTGAGCATATGATTAATAAGAGCAAAAAAGATTATGCTTATACGATTATGGATGTTGCAGGTGATATTTCAGAAGAATTAATCAACAATATGAAAACAGACGACGTTATGAAGATTAGAATAATCAAATAATTATTTATAGCGGTGCAAATATTAATTTGTTTGCACCGCTTTTATATATGATTTTCTAATAACGTCTATTATATGAAACAATGAGGATATTTAATGAAAATAAAAAGATATTTTTTTATAGATTTAATACGAGGCTTTGCAATTATAAATATGATATTATTCCATACAATCTGGGATTTGGTATATATTTTCGGCTATAATCTTTTATGGTACCAATCAAATATAGGCTATATATGGCAACAATTTATATGTTGGACATTTATTTTCATATCCGGTTTTTCATTTTCGCTTGGGAAAAACAAATTAAAACGAGGTTTTGTTGTTCTGTTGTGCGGTGGTTTGGTTTCAATCGGAACAAGGCTTGTTATGCCCACAGGAAATATTTTATTCGGAGTTCTGACTTGCATCGCTTCATGTATGATAATAACTTCTTGTTTTGATAAGCTTTTGAAAAAAACAAATTATTTGCTCGGATTAATTTTAAGCTTATCAGCCTTTCTTTTAACTAAAAATATAAACAATGGCTATTTGGGGTTTGAATTTCTTAACATTCTAAAATTGCCCGACGAATTGTACGCAAACCTTTTTACAACATATTTGGGATTTACCAAACCACACTTTTACTCTGCGGATTATTTTTCATTATTTCCTTGGTTTTTCTTGTTTTTATCAGGATATTATTTATTCAACCTGCTAAAAGAGAAGAATTTATTGTTTTTCTTTGAGAAGAGAAGAGTTATATGGCTTGAGTTTATTGGCAGACATTCCCTATTGATTTATCTTGCACATCAACCAATGATATATTGCATTTTGAGTTTAATTTTTACTAAATTTTAAAAGTCTGTACAAATGATTACATCACTTATACAGACTTTTCTTGTTTAATAGATGAAAGCGCAAACTAAAAAACTAACATCTCAAATTATTTTTATTCATTTCTTTTTTTATTTTAATTTTCTTATAACAGGAATTAAAGCAGCCGAAACAACAGTTGAAATAATAATTTCAGGAATCATATACCCTCCATTATAGACAAGCGAGAACAACGCCGCACCCATACTCGGGTCAGACGAGCCCCAAATTATTATTCCGCTCAGAAAATGGCACAAAAATCTAATAGCCGTAACAGCAAATGCGCTGATAGGTATTGCCCAATTCTTTCTTTTCATAAGCCTGAAAAACACTCCCGCAAGACCAAGACAACCAAAAGGCAAAATATAGTCTAGCATCACAACAAGTAAAAAGCTTATAAAATCCCTTGTCGGCGGTGGGTAAAATCCCATAAGCATCTGTATTATTGCATATACAACGCCGCTAAGTATCCCCCACTTTCCGCCTAAAATTATTGATGCAACAATAATTGGTACCATACTCGCAAGCGTTATCGAACCGCCGTTGAGCCACTGTATTGGTATTATTTTAGAAACAAAAGCCAATACAACCGCCATCGCAACCATCATGGCGCATAGAGTAATTTTTTTTGCCTGATTCATAAAAATCTCCTCCTTTTAATATTTTTTAACACCAATTTCGCTACACCAAACAAAAAAGCTGCACCAAAACAGGTACAGCTTAAAATTCAGCATATCATCCCTACGTTGGCATTATCCAAATCAGGTTCAGGGTCGAAGTCTTACACTTCCTCTCAGCCTGCAACGGCAAGCTCCCCTTTATTAAGTTTGCAACTTAATTATATCACAATAATTAAACATTGTCAATACATTTATGTCTTTTTATATATGCAATATTAGCAAATCACTAACCTACATAGGCTATTTCTCCGCTAATCGATGATTGATTTATTTTGTAAAATTCAATATTTTACCTTCAGTTCCATAAATGAATACGTCGCCTCTTATATGCTGCAGTGCCAAAGTATTTCCGTTTACATCCCACTTATATGTTCCGTCAAATTCATAGTCTTCATAAGAATCAACCATTTTAAATACTATGCTCCCATTTTGCCCAATTTCCCATTCTCCGTTATAATCTGCCATAATTTCACTTTCAGGTGGTCCGCTTCTGTAGCTTACTTTTCCGTCGGGTAAAATATCAACAAACAATATAAACTCACTTCCGTCAGGCGTATTAGAATAACCTGTCCAGCTTGCGCAAAGAGGCGTTGTATCTACCTTTCCATGCTTATTTCCATTCTCAGGCTCTTTTTCATCTGCCTTAGTCTCTGAAAACGGGGTGAATTTAAGCGTTGCCGTTTTGGCGGAAAGACTCTCCTCCATCGCATAAAATTCATCAGAGCTTATCTTCATTTCTTCCGCTTGTGATATTTCATAAACTCCCGTAGTGTTGTGATAAAATCCTATTTCCTCAAAGCTATCATCCTTATTGTATGAAAAATTAAAGTCCTTACACTTTAGCTCTCCGTTTTTTTCAAGCTCATATTCTCCAAAAATCCTATACGCTGCGCCATTTGAACCGCCATAATAAAAGCTTCCGTTCTCCATTAAGGCATACGCACTTCTGCTTCTTCCCGAAAGCACAAAATGAGGCTTTTCGTTTTTGACTGTATAAACGGCATAAAGATTATTAGCCGTATATGCGCCATCAAAATTTTCCACATCTCCTATCAAAAGCTCAGAAACGTCATCGCCATTTACATCCTTTATGATGTAGCCTAATTTGTTTAATGCATCAGCGCCCAAATACTGAGCCGCCTCAACTATTCCTATTTTGTCTTCTTCATACTCGTCAAGCGTATCAACATTTTTGATAATATTGTAATATTCCTTGATTACCTCTTCATAAACCTGCATATAATCTGTTTTTTTGACACTCGGTGTGCTTGTCGGCACAGCCTTAGGCTTACTTTCAGGCTTTTTACCATTATTATCTGCACATCCCGTCAAACTAATCATCGTCAAAACCAATACCAAAATAATTGCCGTAAAATTTCTTTTCAAGCTAATCTCCCCCAATTAAAATTTTTCATATTCTTTAATTCAGAACACCATAGATGCCTATTTTATAGCCCATTTTTATACTTTATTCAAAATTTTCCAAGTAAATTTCTTACCCCTCAGATGAACCCTTAAGCTTTTCACTTTGGTCGGCAGTATTAAGATTATCAATAATTTCGTCTAAATCACCATCTAAAACAGCTTCCAAGCGGTGAAGAGTTAAACCAATTCTATGGTCTGTTACTCTTCCTTGCGGGAAATTATATGTTCTAATTCTTTCGCTTCTGTCTCCCGTTCCAACCTGACTTTTTCTATTTTCTGCAATTTCAGCACTCTGCTGAGCACTAACAAGGTCATAAAGGCGTGAACGAAGAATTTTCATTGCCTTATCCTTATTTTTGTGCTGACTTTTCTCGTCCTGACACGAAACAACAAGTCCCGTTGGCAAATGGGTTATACGAACAGCCGAGTCCGTCGTATTAACGCATTGTCCGCCGGGTCCGCCCGCACGGAAAACATCAATTCTCAAATCATTTGCATTAATATCAATCTCAACCTCCATAGCCTCAGGCAAAACAGCAACCGTAACAGTTGAAGTATGAATTCTGCCCGACGACTCCGTTGCAGGAACACGCTGCACCCTATGAACTCCGCTCTCAAACTTAAATCGACTATATGCACCCTGACCTGTTATCATAAACGAAATTTCTTTATATCCGCCAATGTCCGTTGGGTTAGAGCTTAGAATTTCCGTCTTCCAACGCTTAACCTCTGCATACATAGAGTACATTCTAAAAAGACTCGCCGCAAAAAGCGCCGCTTCTTCTCCCCCTGCACCACCACGAATTTCTATAATAACGTTTTTTTCGTCATTAGGGTCTTTTGGCAAAAGCAGTATTTTAAGCTCCTCGCTGTATCTTTCAATATTTTCCTCAGCTTCTTCAATTTCCATATAAAGCATCTGCTCAAACTCTTTGTCCTGAGGCTCCGAAAGCATTTCTTTTGCCTCTTCAATCGTTTGCTTAGCAGCCTTATATTCCCTGTATTTTTCAACTATCGGGGTTATGTCCGACTGCTCCTTGCAGAGTTTTCTCCATGTTTCATTATCCGCAATAACAGCGGGGTCTGAAATTTTCGCCTCAAGCTCGCCAAATCTCTCTTCAATAAATGCTAATTTTTCAAACATACAATCTCTCCTGTTATCTATACTCTCGCTCAATTGAGCTATCTATCAAAATCGGATTACAATTTGCCATAACCTTATCACCAATTTTAACATCAACGCCTGTAACATCCAAAACGACGTTAAACATACTTATTCTTCCTAAAATCGGACACCTTTTTCCATTTACCTCAACATAAGTCCTCATATCCTTAAAAGCCGCCAAAATATCGTGAACAGCATACCTTATGCAATCTATAAATCGGAACGTATCATTTGACTTGCTGACTCCAAATCCGTCCATATACCCAATCGGCACAACAGCAATCTTTGTCTCTTTTTTTGTTGTATATGTGTTAGCGTAGCCAATATTATGCCCCTTTGGCAAGGTTTTAATATCAATTACCTCGCTTTCAAGAAAAGCAATTTTCTCAAGACTTAAATTGTCTTTAACAATCAACCTTCCAAGAAATGCCGAGCCAACTCGAACAGCATCTAGGCACATAGTATCAAATCTTAAAAATGCACTTGAATTAGCAATATGGCAAATTCCCGTTTGAACTCCCCTTGCTTTAAGGTCGGCAATTGCGGCGTTAAACCTTTTAAACTGAACCTCTGAGCTCTTTATATCTTTTCCGAACGAGTTTGAAAAATGCGAAAAGCAACCAAAAACAACGCAATTTTCCAAAGCAAAAATCTCTGTTGCCGCGCTTGCCATATCATTTGCCAAAAATCCAAATCTGCCAAATCCCGTATCTATCGCAAGCTGAATTTTTATTGGCATTTCAACCTCTTTTGCAGCCTTGTTTACAATTCTTGCAATTTCTTTTGAAGAAACAGTTAAAATTATCCCCATCTTTGCGGCACAAATTGCCTCTTCAACATTGCTAATCGGCGAAAGAAGCATAATCTCGCAATCAATGCCAGCCTCCTTTAGCTGCTTTGCCTCCTCAAAAAGACTAACAGAAAGCGCAAACGCTCCGTTCTCGTAAAGAACTTTTGCAAACGGCACAATTCCAAGCCCATATCCATTTCCTTTTATCATTGCAATAAGCTTGCAATTTCTCTCATCTGCCAAACTCTTAATTTTTTTTATATTATTTATCAGCTTCGCTTTCTCTATTATCAGCTTTTTCATTGCTTCCTCCGCTTTTGTTTTTCTTTAAAAACAACTTTCTTCTAAGCTCTCTGTACGTTTTTTCTCCCTTTTCAACAACAAAATACATAAACGGATTAAAAACATAATCAAGTGTTCCAATAAACTCAACCAAATCGCCGTTAAAGCCTTTTTTAAATCTATACAAGCCGTACATAGGATTGCTTTCGTCTATATCGCCCGAAACACCCCTGAAGTCGTACATATCGCAACCTTCCTCGATTGCCCATTTAATCATTTCCCACTGCATCAAATAGTTAGGCATAACATTTCTGTATGCATTTGAGCTTGCACCATAAAGATACCAAACCTTTTTTGAGTGAATAATAGAAATAGCTCCCGAAATAACCTTTCCCTCATAATATACCAAATACAAACGAAGCATATCTCCAAGCTCATCATACATCTTTTCAAAATACTCAAGTGAACGAGGAACAAATCCATCCCTGACACCTGTTTCCATCATTATATCAACAAATATTTTTAAATCTTCTCTCGCTCCGATTTTAACCGTACAGCCCTTTTTAATTGCAAGGCGCACGTTGTATCTGTGCTTACTGTGAAAAGAATCAAAAACCTCCTGCTCACTCATACCCTTAATATCTTTTCTGAAAACAAAATTCGGCTGAATTCCTTCAAAATTTTTCGACTTAATCGTTTTAAATCCGAGCGAAAACATAATATCCGAAAATTTATTATCCGAAACGGGAACATCAGGGTCAATTTTTAAAACATAGCTCTTATGCTTCTTTGCAAGCTCCTTTGCACCGCAAACAAGCTCATCAAGAGTTTCTTTATCATATATATCACAAACAGGTCCTCTTGGTGAATACATAATCGTTGAATTAAAAACAGGAATTTTTCTTATTAAAAGCGACATCGCTCCCTTTATTTTCCCGCTTTCATCAAGACTTAAAACAACCTCGTTTTTCCACATATCCTTAACTTTTGCCCATTGAGGCGTCTGACAAAAATGTCCTTTTTCGCTACTTTGCAAAAACTGCTCATATTCTTTTAATCTTTCATTCGTAAGAAGATGCAAGCTAAAAACCTCTCTTTATCTTAATTTTTTATATATTTTTACACAATAATACCAATCTATACTATTTTATACTATAACCTCAAATATGTCAAGCTTTTAAAGCAATTCTCCCTATAAAGTTTATTTTTTTTATATTATTTTTTCATTTGCCTACTTTTCTTGACATCATATATATAATATGTTATGATATGCTTGTATTTTTTGATGTTTTTTACATTTAGGTATTCCACAGCAGTCTTTCGGCAAATGGCGTTGTAGACGGCGGTGCGGATACTGTTGTTGATGCACTTTTCGACGTGCTTGGGATACTTGTTTCCCCGCCGCAATCGACTTTAGAATGTCATTTAACAAAAAAACAAAATACAGGGCAGAAGATTAATTTTATAAAAAAACAGGACTGCACGTCATCTAAACAAAAACGTGCAGTCTTATTTATTATATTTTATGTTTAGCAAACAAAATATGCAAATTCATTATATAAAAGTAGTACGATTCAAACGCATTAGTCTACAATAATCAACGCCATAAACTCAAGAGAGCCGCATCCGATGTTTTTTATGCCATGCCCCTGACCGCTTGTTGTATTTGTATAATCTCCTGCGTGAAGCGTAGTAATTGTTCCATTGTCGTTGTATTCCGCTGTTCCGCTTAATATATAAAAGCTTTCGCATTCGTCAGTATGAGTATGATAGCTAACTTCTGCACCCGTCCCCAAAACAACCTTTGAATACATTCGCACATTGCCAATCCTGTTATTTGCATTAATAACCTTGTCAAATTGTGCGATACCGTTTTCCGGAGACACTTTTTTAATAATTTCTCTTTCGTTTTTTCTTGAAATACCCATTTCTTTCCCTACCTTTACAATATTTTTATATTTGCAGTTGTTTTATAGAAGTAGTACAATATAGATGCCAAGTGTATTTAACAAATTTCTTCTATTTTATCATAACAAAAGTATTTTCAGGCAAACAAATTTTATCTACTTAAAAACCTTTGAAAATAATTTTTCGGCATTTTTACGGAAAATATTTTCTTTATCATCCTCGGATATAAGCGCATATTCTATTCTGCCATACTGAGAGCCAGGAGCATATGTATCGGTGCCGAATAAAATTCTTTGAGAACCCACTCTTTGTACTACATACTCTATACCTTTATTTTTAGAGCTTGCAATTCCTGACGTGTCTGCATATACATTTCCCCATTTTGAACGTTCCAATGCCTTTACATAGGAATCCTCTCCAAAAGAGCCCATATGTGCCATAATGAATGTCAAATTTTTATACTTATCAGCATATGGCAAAATATAGTCTGGATCTTCCTCAGGATGTATTTGTAATATACATGAAAATTCAGAAGCAAATGATAATATTTTATCCCCGTAATCTTTAAATGAATATCCATGTGCAACAGGATGAAGCTTTATCCCTACACACTTGTCAGTTAAAAGCATTTTTTCCGCTTGTCTAAACGTATTTTCATTATCAGGGTCTAAAACCACCCATTGGTATAGATTTTCAACCTTTTGAGAAATATCAAACATATAGTTATTTTCTATTTCTACTTCTTCTCTTGACAAAACAGACGAAAATGTTGAGCAAAACATTTTGTCAATATTTGCTACCTTGTTAACTTTGTTTAGGTAATCAAGAGTTGCATCATAAAGAAGACTATCGGGATTAGAATCAAATCGACTATTATGATTTATGTGTGTATGCGTATCTACTGCAATAACTTTATTTTCCATAATTTAACCGCCTTCCAATAAACCTTTTTCTGCAAATTAAACAATCGAACTACTTAATAAATTACCGTTAATGTGCGTTA
>JAZNSA010000088.1:0-2664 GCA_045590935.1 Clostridia bacterium
AAAATGATTTGAATGTTTCAGAAACCGCAAGACAACTATATATTCACAGAAACACATTAGTATATCGTTTGGATAAAGTTTTGAAAACTATCGGACTTGACCTTCGCAAGTTTGATGATGCGGTTGTGTTTAAGGTTGCCATGATGGTAAATCAGTATTTGGAAGCAAATCCAATGAAGTTATAATATAATTCTGATACGGCGGGCGAAAATTTTGCCCGTCTTGTTTTGAATTTGAAGATTTTGTTTGTAGTTTTTACAGGTGGAGTGGTGATATGATATATTTTGAAAATGTCAGCAAAATTTATGCTGACGGAACGGTTGCACTTGAGGATATAAACTTTCATGTAAAAAAAGGAGAGTTTGTTTATATTGTTGGTCCGTCGGGGGCAGGAAAATCTACCCTTACTAAGCTTTTGATGCATGAAGATTTGCCGACCTCAGGAGATATTAGAATAAATAATACTTTGGTTAATACGTTAAAGAAGAAGCAAATTCCGTATTTAAGAAGAGATATTGGCGTTGTTTTTCAAGATTTCAGGTTGCTTGATGATATAACAGTTTATGAAAATGTTGCATTTGCAATGCACGTTGTAGGTGCGACTGCAAGGGAGATAAGGCGTCAGGTGCCGTCGCTTTTGAGTATGGTTGGATTATCAAATAAGGCGAGACTTCGTCCTGTTCAGCTTTCGAGAGGAGAGGCGCAGAGGGTTGCAGTTGCAAGAGCACTTGCGAATAATCCGCCTATTTTGGTTGCAGATGAGCCAACGGCAAGCTTGCCACCAAAGACGGCTTATGAAATCGTTGAGCTGCTTGAGGATATTAACAAGCGTGGAACAACGGTTGTTATGTCAACGCACGCAAAGGATATTGTTGACACTAAGAAAAAGAGAGTGCTTGAAATTTATGACGGAAAGCTTATTCGTGATGAGTATAGTGGTGGATATGAAATGGATTTGGGGGATGAAAAAGAGGCAGAGGTTGAAACGGCATCTGAAAACGGCAGCGTTTTGTTTTCCGAGGCTTATAAGCACTATTTTGCTTCGGAGGTAAGCTTGGATAATAAACGAAATGAAAATGGAGGGGAAGAGAATGAATAGTTTTCATTATTATGTGTCGCAAGCTTTTAAGAGCTTCTGGAGAAATGGGCTGACGAGTATGACAAGCGTTTTTATTGTATCGTGTTGCTTGGTTATATTTGGGCTTTTTATGGTTATAACATTAAATGTTAATCACATTACGGCTGAAGTTGAGCAGAAATGTGAAATTCAGGTTTTTTTAGATGAGGAAACAACGGATAAAGAGCTTGAGACTGTTAAAAATGAAATTTTAAAGATTGAAAACGTCAGAACAGCAGAGCTTTTTACAAAGGAAGATACGCTGGAATATATGAAAGAGATTTTTGCTGAAAATGCATCTGCGCTTGACGGATACGAGGATGATAATCCGTACAGAGATTCTTATAAGGTAACATTGAAAAACCTGGCTTTTTCTGCACAAACTGCGGAGCAACTCAAAGTTATTGACCATGTTGCAGACGTTTCAAACAAGAGGGAGGTTTTAGAAACTATTTTGAAAACCTCGTTTGGAATAAGAAACGGAAGCTTGGTTGTTATGCTTCTTTTGTGCCTCATTTCGATTTTTATAATTGCAAATACGATAAAAATAGCAGTATTCTCAAGAAGAAAAGAAATTGGCGTTATGAAATTTGTTGGAGCAACGGATTGGTTTATAAGGTGGCCGTTTATATTTGAGGGTATTATAACAGGTGTGTGCGGAGCTTTTGTTTCGTTTGGCCTTGTTTCTTGGGGGTATGTTGTTGTTTATGGAAAAATGTCGGGCTTGAATTTAGATGTTTTTTCGTTTGTTTCCTATAAGGATATATGGGCTGTACTTTTGATATGTGTTATTTCAATCGGAACGCTTATCGGAGCTGTCGGAAGCGGATTGTCGATAAGAAAGCATCTTGATGTATGATTTTAGAGTTTTAAAGCGAAATGATAAAGGATGAATGGAGGAAGGGTATGAATTATATAAAGCTTTGTGATATGAATTTGTCGCAAATTGTTCTTGGTACTGAAGGGTATGGCGAAAGAATAGATAAGCAGACGGCGTTTTCGCTGATGAATTTTTATATTGAGAACGGCGGAAATGTTATTGATACTGCCAGACTTTACTGCGGAGGAAAGAGCGAGGAGGTTGTTGGCGAATTTATTAAGGGAAAAAGAGAAAAGCTTTATATATCTACGAAGTGTGCGCATCCAATCAGCTTACAGGATTTATCGCATATAAGGCTTGAGAAAGAAGAAATCGAGGCGGATGTTTTTGCAAGTCTTAAAGCACTTGATATAGATTATATTGATATTTTATGGCTTCACAGAGATGATGAAGAAAAGCCTGTAGGACCTATAATTGACAGCTTGAATTCATTGGTGCAAAGAGGTATTATAAAATATTTTGGTGCTTCGAATTGGGGATATGACAGAATTAAAGAGGCTAATGAGTATGCAAAAAAGACGGGACAAGATGGTTTTTGCGCAAGTCAGGGATTATACAATTTAGCTACACGCTCAAAGCTTTGGGATTTTAAGCTTGCGTATATTGACGAAGAAAAAGAAAAATACGACAAAAATCCTATTCCTGTTTTTGCTTTTTCTTCTCAGGC
>JAZNSA010000089.1:0-4349 GCA_045590935.1 Clostridia bacterium
ATAATAGGAACGGTTGCAAAGCTTTGCGAAAAAAATGATATTGAATGTAAAATAATAACGGGTGATAAGGATGATTTGCAGCTTGCGAGCAAAAATACAAATATTCACCTTACAGTAACCTCAAAAGGCGTAACGACAACAACAGTGTTTGATGATATAGCAGTTTTTGAAAAGTATGGGGTATCACCCATAGAATTTATTGATGTTAAGGCATTGATGGGAGATGCGTCGGATAATATCCCCGGTGTTATGGGTATAGGCGAAAAAACGGCACTTTCGCTTATTGCTGAAAATAAATCTATTGAAGCAATTTATGATAATATTGAAAATTGCGGGGCAAAGGGAAAAACGCTTGAAAAGCTTATTAATGGAAAAGAGGCGGCTTTTTTGAGCAAAACTCTTGCTACTATTGATACAAATGCGCCTGTAGGCTTTAGTTTTGAAGCAGCTGAGCTTAAAGAGGTTGATAAATCATCACTTTATGATATTTTAAAAAAGCTTGAGCTCAAAAGTATCATAAAAAAGCTTGCTTTGGATAATGACAATGTTAATGATGTTAAAAAGATAAGCTTATCAGACGATATAAAAATGAACATTTTAGACGATGAGAGTCTTCTTTTAGATGCTATAAAAAAAATTAAGGATACTTTTGTTTATAAAATATATAAATTTAATTCCGATGTGAGTGCCGTTGCATTTTGCGTAGGAAAAGAAGCTTTTTATGTACCTTGCGGAATGTTTTTGTCTGATTTTGAGATATTAGCGGCACTAAAGCCAATTTTTGAAGATGAGTCAATAAAGAAGTATAGCTTAGGTATAAAGAATGATATTGTTGTTTTAAATTCTTTTGGAATTGAATATAAAAACGCCGCTTTTGACCTTGAAATAGGAGCATATATATTAGACCCGTCGCAAAGTAAATATACTGTTTGTTCAATTGCTGAAAGAATTTCGGGAATTGAGCTTAAAGATGATGAGGAGTTTTTTGGAAAAGGAAAGAGTGCATCTGCTATTTGCGATATTGATGAAAAAGAAGCGATGAATTTTGCTTGCAAAGAGGTTTATGCAATTTCAATTTTGTATTCACCAATTTTAGAAAAGCTTGAGCAAAACAACCAGCTCGTTCTCTTTTATGACATTGAGATGCCGCTTATATATACATTGGCTTATATGCAAATTTACGGAATGAAAATTGATAAGGATATGCTTGTATCATTTGGAGATGAGCTTGAAGAAAAGATTGGCTTGCTTACAAAAAGAATATACGAATCAGCAGGCGAGGAGTTTAATATAAATTCGCCTAAGCAGCTTGGTGAAATTCTTTTTGAAAAGCTTGAAATGCCTGTTATCAAAAAAACAAAAACGGGATATTCAACAGATTCAGATGTTTTAGAAAAGCTTAAGGGCAAGCACGATATAATTGATGATATTATAGAGTACAGACTTATCACAAAAATTAAAAGCACCTATGCAGATGGCTTATTAAATGTTATAAATCCAAATACAAACCGAATTCATTCGAGCTTTAATCAAACAGTAACCGTAACGGGAAGAATAAGCTCAACGGAGCCTAATATGCAAAATATACCCGTTCGACACGAGCTTGGCAGAGAAATTCGCAAAATGTTTATTGCGGATGATGGGTGTGTATTTGTTGATGCCGATTACTCGCAAATTGAGCTTAGAATACTTGCGCACATCGCAAATGACGAAGAAATGATTAAAGCCTTTAAAAATGGTGTTGATATACACACTGTTACAGCCTCTCAAATTATGCATATAAGCGAGAGTGAGGTAACGGCTAAAATGCGTTCTGATGCAAAAGCAGTAAACTTTGGTATTGTTTACGGTATAGGCGAATTTTCTCTTGCACAGGACTTATCTATATCCGTTAAAGAGGCGAGAGAATATATAAGAGGTTACCTTGAGCACTACAAAGGCGTAGCCGCATATATGAAAGAAATCAAGGAAAAAGCTAAGGAAGCGGGATATGTTGAAACTTTGTTTTCAAGGAGAAGATATATTCCTGAATTAAAATCGTCAAACTTTAATATGCGTGCATTTGGAGAAAGAGTTGCACTTAATACACCAATTCAGGGAACTGCGGCAGATATTATAAAGCTTGCAATGGTTAAAGTATTTAATAGGTTAAGAAAAGAAAAGCTTGATGCCCGCCTTGTTTTACAGGTGCACGACGAATTAATTGTTGAAGCTGATGAAAAAATTCAAGATGATGTTAAGAAGATTTTGCAAGAGGAAATGGAAAATGTTGTTTCGCTAAGCGTTAAGCTTATTGCCGAAGCAAACGTGGGAAAAAGCTGGTTCGACGCAAAATAAGGGAGTGTTTTTTTGTGGTTATAGGAATTACGGGCGGAAGTGGCAGCGGAAAAAGCAGTGTTGTTTCTGAGCTTGAAAAAGACGGCTTTTATGTTATAGATGCTGATGAGGTGGCAAGATTTGTCGTACGCATAGATATGCCTGCATATAATGAAATAAGGGAGTATTTCGGAAAAGATGTTTTTTTTAAAAACGGCGAGCTTAATAGAAAAAAGCTTGGAGAAATTGTTTTTTCCGATAAAGAAAAGCTTGAAAAGCTTAACAAAATAACGCATAAGCATATTTACAAGGAAATAAAAAAACGAATTGAAAACAACAAAGACAGAAATATCGTTATTGATGCCGCACTTTTAAAGAAGGGCGGGCTTATGGAATTTTGCGAGGTATCTGTTGCAATTGTTGCTGATAAAGATGCAAGAATAGAAAGAATTATGAATCGTGATAATCTTTCTTATGAGGCTGCAAAAAATCGAATTAACAGTCAGGTAAGCGACGATACATATAAAGAATATTGCGATTTTGTTTTCGATAATTCAAAGGGTAAGGATATAAAAAGCTTGAAAAATGAAGTTATGCTTTGTATTAATGGTTTTCTAAATAAAGAATGAAAGGATTTTTAAAGTTGAAATCTAGGTTGATTGTAGTCTTAATGCTTGCTTTTTTGTTTCTGACAGGATGCAATATGAGTAAAGACAGAGAAAGACTTTCAAAAATTTCATACCCGCTGGATTTTAAAACGGCAGTTATTAAATTCAGCTTGCAAAACGACCTTGACCCATATTTGGTATACGGATTGATTTTAAGGGAGAGTCGTTTTATACACGATGCCAAATCCGAAAAGGCTGCAAAAGGACTTATGCAGCTTACTGACAATACGGCAGAATGGACAGCGGAGCATATAGGGAAAAATGATTTTAAAAAAGATGACATTTTTGACCCCGCAACAAATATTGAGCTTGGCTGTGCGTATTTTTCGTATCTTCTTGAAAGATATGATTATAATGTCAGAACGGCTCTTTGTGCATACAATGCCGGAATGGGAAAGGTAGACGAGTGGTTAAAAAACTCAAGCTATAGCAAAAACGGAAAAAATATAGATGAAATTCCTTATCCCGAAACAAAAAAATACGTAGAGGATATAGAAAATTATAGCAAGAAGTATAAAGAAATTTATCCCGATTTGGTGAATTTTTAGCAATTTTGAAATAATTGTGGCAGTTATTGCTAAAATGAGAAAAAATGAGAAAAAAGTTTGAAAAAAGTGTTGCAATATTTGATTTGATGTGTTATAATATACTTTGTTTTGGTGTGTATTGCCAAACATTTGGAATTTCAGGAAAGGAGGCTTTGCTTTATGAAAGAGGGTATCCATCCGGATTATAAGCAGACAACTATTACTTGTGCTTGCGGAGAAGTTATTGCAACAGGTTCAACAAAGGAAGATATAAAAGTCGAAATTTGTTCAAAATGTCATCCGTTCTTTACAGGTAAGCAGAAGCTTGTTGATACAGGCGGACGTGTTGAGAAGTTCAAGAAGCGTTTTGGTCTTGATAAATAATTTCTCAATAAAAAATTTTTCAAGTTTAAATTTGAGTGATTAGTAAACCGCATCTCGGTGATTGGCGACTCCAGCTGTTACTGGGTTGTTGGCGTTTCTTTTCAAATATCAGGAGGTGAAAGTAATGATTAAAGAGGTAAAAACATCTATCATTGAGCAGTACAGAGTTCATGAAACAGATACAGGTTCTCCAGAGGTTCAAATCGCTGTTTTAACAGAGAGAATTAACCACCTAAACGAGCATCTTCAGTATCATAAGAAGGACCATCACTCAAGACGTGGTCTTTTAAAGATGGTTGGTAAGAGACGTGGTCTTTTGGAATATCTTATGAAGATTGATATTGAAAGATATCGTGCTATCGTTGCTAAGTTGAATCTTAGAAAGTAGTTTTGTATATTGTGAGCGGAAGATTTTCTTCCGCTCATTTGTACGTTTAATTTGCGGCGGACTGAC
>JAZNSA010000090.1:0-12034 GCA_045590935.1 Clostridia bacterium
TGATATTCAGATTAAAAACGTATTTGGTAAGGAAGATACTCTTATTACAATTCAGATTGACCAGATGCTTGCAGAAAAATTTGGTATGGAATATACAGACTCTGACGGAACAAAGAAAAATCCGTACATCATTCACAGAACCTCAATCGGTTGCTATGAAAGAACACTTGCACTTCTTATTGAAAAATATGCAGGTGCATTTCCAACATGGCTTGCTCCCGTTCAGGTTAAGGTTATTCCTATTTCCGAAAAGCAGGCAGACGAGGCAGTTAAGCTTCGTCAAAAGCTTGCAGACAGCGGTGTAAGAGTTGAAGCTGATTTAAGAAATGAAAAGCTTGGCTACAAGATTCGTCAGGCACAGCTTGAAAAAATTCCTTATATGCTGGTTCTTGGCGAAAAGGAAATTGAAAACGGTGTTGTATCTGTAAGATGCCGTGACGAAGGCGGAGACATCGGAACAATGACTGTTGAACAGTTTATGGAAAGATTTAATTCCGAGGTAGAAAGCAAATATCATAAATAATAGTTTACCTGAGTCCGATTTTACGGACTCAGAAATATGCATCCATAGCTCAGCAGGATAGAGCGACGGTTTCCTAAACCGCAGGTCGGGGGTTCGAATCCCTTTGGGTGCGCCAATGGAGAGCCAGACGAACACGGCAGAAGTTTTTATGTTTGGAAGCGTTTTCGTATTGGCATGTTCCTTTAGGAAAGGAACTAAATAAAAAAGAAGCTATTCTTTGGATAAAAACATTCATTGAATAGCTTCTTTTTCCTTATCAGAACGGATTTTTCTTCCATCCTGTATTGACACTCTGCCACAGTGCCCTTTTCTCTTTTCGAGTTAAACCATCAAGTCTGTTAACTGCTTTTGTTGCTTCTGCTTGGACGAACGTTCCTAACGTGCCGTTCTTAGTAGGTTTATCAACTGCATAAAGTGCCTCAAGGAATTCAGCGTATGTGTCAGCGCTAACGCCTTGTGCTCTTGCGTGAGATGCTCCTTTGCTCTCATTATTGAACAGATACAAATCCCACTCTGTATCACTCGGCAGGTCAAGGTTTTTAACCGCCGCCGCTCTTTCTCTTGCACTCAATCCGTCTTTTCCGTCTTTGTTAGCCATTTCCTGAGCAAGTTGCCACAAAGTATACTCAGTTTCGTCAATGCCTAATGCTCTCGCTTCAGCTCTTGTCTTTTCCATATCCTCACTATCTGACGTAAGAAAATCATAAAGGTCAGCTTCCGCTTCTTTTCTTTGAGATGTAGTTGCAGATTTCCAAGCCCGGCTTGACTGTACTCGCTTTAGGCTACTGTCGTACTTCTTCTCAGATTCAGGTGTCATATAACGCTTTGAAAGGTCCGAAGCTTTTTCAACTCCTTCAGCCTTCTTCATACGAGTTTCCATACCGTTTTTGATTTTATCACTGTCGAAACCGCTCTTTAATAGGTCTTTGTAAATATGTTCGTATGCTTCCTTGTCGTTGTTATAAGCCTTAAAGAGAATATCCATAAAGTTTTTACTATTTCCTGCATAGTTAATATCAAGCATAGCCTTTTCTATGCGATACTGTAAAAGGTAGTTGTCCGTTTCATTCACCATCGTCATTACAACAGACTTAACATCCCTCTTAACATTTGCAACAGGTAAACCGAACAGTCTTGCTGATTCCGCAAAGAGTGCCGCCGATGCTTCTGCGATGGTGTATTTGCCTGTTCCCGTAACCGACTTATACATATTTGTTACCGCATTAGTAACCTTTGAGATTGATTCAACATCCATACGCTTTACATCATATCCTGAAAGTACCGAAACAACATCTTTTGCAAAAGGTACATAGTTAAGAGGATTAAAGGTATCTCCCACGTTGCCTAATTTCTGGAACCAAGCATCGTCCTCATCGCCTAAAAAAGCATCCAACCATTTCTCCCAATACTTCTTTTCCTTATCATCATCTCTCAATGCATCAATAATTGACTGAGCACAAGCATTTACTATGCCTGCTATCGCAAGTGACAATGCTGTTCTTCCAAGTCGGGTAACCGCCTTCTTACGGGCATCGCCTTTTCCGTGTGCCGCATCGTATGCCGCCGCAATAGCCATATTATACTGTTTTGTTGGTTCACCCATAAACGAAGTAGCCATCTTTGTTGAAGCATCAGGAGAACGCATTATTCCGCTTCTCTGCAATATACCGTCCACAACCTGAGTATGGTCTACAATTTCCGTAAACCTCTTGGCTACAGCTTCGTAATACTCCTCCGAACCGACTTCAAGCTCTTTGTGTTTTGCCTTTGTTTCTGCCTCAACTGCATTCCACAACTGCCCCCACGCAAGAGCATCCATCTTTGAAGCTCCCCACATACCCGCTTGCTTTGCTTTTTCAAGCCAGTTCGCATTGTCGAAAAGCACATCCTTCATCTGTCTGCCCGTGTTGATGTCAAAGTGTCCCCAATCTTTCCATTGAGCAATAGGAGCATACTTCAGAGCCTTTTCCCAACCTTTGAGCGGTTTTACCGCACCTGCCGCAAGATAATGAGCACCTATCATATCCATAGCTCTTAAAATCGCCGTAGGCTGTTGGATGATAACACGGATATTAGCACCGACTGAAGCCGCTTTATAATTTCCTATAAATTTGTCAAACGGATTCATATTGTCAGCACCTTTAACACCTATAGCAATGTCCGTCAAAAGCTTCTGAAGGTATTCTGAGCCGTGTATGCCGTGAACGGTATCAAGTATACCTTTTACAGTACCTTTTCTTGTTCCATCTTCCCAAAATACAAAGTTCCTTATACGGTTTACATCTTCACTTGTCCCAAGCCAAGCGGCATAAGTCGCCATATCGGACGAATGAGATGCAAAGGTATCGAATATACTTCCTATACGTACAGACGTGTTTGCGTGTGGTTTTGTGCCTTTTGCCATACCTTTATTAGCTACAGTTGTAACCGAAGTATCTTGGCCGACATCGCTTGCGATTTCCTGCTTATTTGTGCGGATTGTCCAGTAGTTTTTTTCGAGGAATTTTTCGTAGTTATAAACCTGCATACTTGCTTCGTTGCCATACTCGCTCAGAACGGTTGAAACATACTTCTGTAATTCGTCTGCAACCTTTTTCTGCTCGTCCTTAAGATTTGACAATGCCGACGTAATTTCAGCCATTGAGATATTTCGTATCGGCTCCGCCTTTGTATTAAGCTTTCCACCCTTCCCCTCTGTTACATCAGGAAGTATGCCGCCTATCAGAATATGTTCTACCGCCTGCTCACGTTTCATAAGCACATAAAGCTCCATAAGCTGAGCCGTTGTAAGTTTAACATCTTCGCCGCCAAGTTTTACGGTATGCACATTCTTTTCAAGCGAATTAACGTTTACGCCCTTTAATGTCTTACGGGCAAACCTCGCAACCTCTTTCATAATGCGTATGTGCTTATCCTGTGCATCTCTCATCATACGGAATATTGAATCGCCCGCACTGCCTAAATAATGGAAGTATGTTTCAGGAGTGAGCATATTAAGCAATGTCAACGTTTTACCTTTGCCGATAACACCCTTAAACTCAGTCCTTTCCTTTTTCCCTTCGTTATCTTCTCTCAATGCCTCAGCAAACTCTAAAATAGTTTCAAACTTGCCTTGTGAAAAGATTTTGTTTGCCGTGTTTACGCTCGCCTCTATTGCACGTACCGCATCCCATACCTTTTGAAGTTCCGTTGAGTTCATATCAGCAATTCGTTTGTCGGCAAGTGAAATTACATCGCTTAACAAACCGCCTTCAGTTATCAAATCAGGGTCTACAACAACAGATGAAGCAATTGTTTTATATAAATCTCTCAACTCATTAAATGCCTGCGTTCTTCTTGTAGGTAAGCCCTCATCATTCTTTTTGTATGAATGGCTTTCGGGATTATAGGTGTAATTACTTTCGAGATTGATGCTCTCAAGCAATTTTGCAACTACACCACGCAAATCTTCCGGGATATGCTGATTGTCTGTAGGATTAACAAGCTTTTTGCTTAAGTCGCTTGCGTGTCTTATAATTTGAGCACGAAGCACTTTCGCCTTCTGGCTTTCGCTCATTTTGGAAATGGCATCCCTGCGCTTTTCCTGCTCTTTTTTGACCTTGTTATCTCTCTGCTCCCTTAACTTACCAAGCTGCCTTTTTGTTTTTACCCTCTGAGCCTCAATGAGCTTTTGAATTTTCTCATCCTTCTGCTGCCTTACCGCCTCAACCTTTTTAGCACCTTTTATATTAGCCTCAACAACTCTGCGTTCTGCCTTGTCCGCAAATGTAGGCTTAGCCTGTGGAATGTCAAAGAATCGGTCTATAATGTCATTGGCAAGGTAATTTGACGTTTGTTTTATTTCTCTTGAATACGGGTTGATTTCTGAAGGCTGAAGCTCATCCAAAACATCAATAATCCGTTCCAATTGGTCTGCCGTATTGATTTGCTCATCTGCATTAAAAAACTCAGGGTATAAGTTCGACAGCTCCTGATAAATACCGTCAACACCCATTCCGTCTTTTCTGAAGTTAAGTCTGCCGTAGTTTCTTCTGCGGAAGTCCTGAAAATTATCGTAACCTGACGGCACGCTGTCATATCGTGTGTCAAATTTCATAGGCGTATTACGCAGATAATCTCTCAGGCTCTTATATGTCATATACATTTCATCATCAACCACAACTGCACTTTTCACGATTTCCTCAGCTATGTTGTACGCTCTGCTGTAAACATCATCCCACGCCGCCGTGTGTCCGTCCTCGCCGTTTGCAAGATACTGATACAGTTCATCAATAGCACCAAATATTTCGTCAACATCAGCCTTGCTTGAGTAATCCTTCAGGAGCTTCTTCGTCATTTTAGCAAGTTCCTTCTGGTCTGCCTTTGCAAACTTGGTAACTTCAAACTCATTCTTCAGATGCTCGATTGTTTCCAAAAGTGCTTTGGTATCTTTCGATGATACTGTATCGGCAGTCATAAGCGAGAAGTTTTCGCTTTCTTTTAAGCTCTTAACCTTCCTATTCTCGCTGTCATATTCATTACTTCCGCTGATGTCGCCTTGAAATTGCCGTTCTCCATCTTGGTTTCTATCCAGTCGCCAAACTTCTCTATTTTCTCTTCCGTGTTCAACTGAAGAATTATCAAAACTTGGTCTTCTTCCTCCATCCGAATTTCCTCGCCCATTGCGGCCACTAACGATATTAGCCATTTTCTCTTTGGATTGTTTCTGTCTATTCCTTGCATCTTCAAGTTCCTTTCTGACCGTTTTATAGTCATTATAATTTATTCTTCCCTCTATAAGATACTTCAAATCCACGCTATCATATTTCTCTATAACGTAGCACATATTATGATAGAACATTATTTTTTGAGCACCTGCTTCAACTTCGTCACGATGTGCCCATCTTGTAGACCATTCATTCGCATCGCTTTGACTCTCGTTGCGTGGTGGAAAGTTTTTCATTTTAACTTTTCTTATTGGAACATAGCCGATAATATCGCTATCATCAAGAATGTCATCAAATTCAGCATTCTTCATCAAAGAATGGTTTATATTTCCATTATACTCTTCATTTGTCTTAATTTCAAGATTATTTGAAGATTTTCCCTCCGCCTTCTTATTTGCAAGCTCAAGGTCCTCTTTATCCATAAGAGAATACTGAATATTGGGCTCTATAAACTTATTGCCTTCTGTCACATTCCCGAATACGTGCTTGTTAATGTTCTCATACTCTTTGCTGATTGGTAGCATATTATGAACATAAACCGAGCTGTAACTTTTTACATTCCCGAAATTTTGACCCGAAAGCTTTTTAATCGAGATTGGTCTTGCATTGTCAACTTGGCTTGTTTCAATTACAACAGCAACTCTGCTGACACCCTCTCTGAAAAGCCCTGCCATTCTGTGTCTGCCTTCGTGTCCTATCACATTGCCTTCATCGTCTATGCGAAGATATATCGCACCCGAGCTTTGAATATTGTTTTTGTTGCCCCACTCACTGACACCTTCGTTTAGCCTTTGAGGATTTCTCTTCAAAAACTCTTCAGTGCTTGTGGTTGTGAGAGAAATAAAATCGTATGGCTCGATATACGCAAGATACCCATTTGTAGTTGAGGGATTGCTATAACTATAATCAGAATAAACCTTTGATAGTCTGCTTTCACTCATAGTCGCAATGCTTGTTGAATATATCGCACGCTGTCTTGCGGCAAGTACGATTTCCTTATCTTCTGCAGGCAGAGATTCAATCTCTTTCTTAAGTGAAAATTCACCCTTGACAGAATTTGGATTTTGTGGTATCCTAATATCGTTCTCTACATCTCCTTTTGGAGCCGGGGAGCCGACTTCTGTTGGCATACTCTGTAGGGAATATTTTTTTTCTTTAAATTTAATTTCATATAAGAATTGTTTTTCCCCTTTATCTCTAATGACAACTTCTACATCAAAACCGTTATAAACTGTCTCAAAATAGTGCATAGCTACAACATTCTTTTTCGCATCTTTATCTAAACCAACAATGTTGGTATCAGTGTGAGAAAAAGCACTTTGCTTTATAATTTCTGCAAATTCAGGTATAGCCTTTATTCGTGCGTTTACCTCTCTGTCTGTTCTTCCTTTTTTCGAGTATATTGCTTTATTGACCGAAAAGGTATCTGTTAAAACCTTTATTTCCTTACTACCTGCATCCTTCTTAATGTTTTCTTTGCCTAACTCAAGAATAACTTTTTCTAATCTCGCTCTTTTGGAAGGAGACAAAGAATAGTTCGTGCCATTATCTTCAGTTGTTGCATTTTCTGCAACAGCTCCCTCCGCCTTCTTATTTGCAAGCTCGGTTGCAGCACTCTCCGATGCTTTTATTGCATTTGCATAAAGGTCTTTGATATGCTCAAGCTCGGCAAGGTTCTTTTTAGCTTCCGCTTTTTCCTCGGTAGAAAGCTTCGCATTTTTCAGGGCTGTTTTAATATCCTCAATAACCTCAAGCACCCAATCAATAAACTTATCAAAACTGCTTCTCAGCTGAGCATTTCCGCTTATCTCTGCATACCACTTGTTAAACTCTCTCGCACTGCTGAAGATGTGTTCAAGCTCCCGCACCGCAACCTCTTCAACATAACCGCTCATATCCATAGAAATGCCGGCATTATCGTGCTCTGCTTTTATTGCATCAAATACAGTGCCGCCTTTTACGCCAAGCTTTTCAGCCCTGCCACTCTGCTCAGCCTTTTTATAAAGTGCATTCATAAGCACACCAAACTCAGAAGGTGCAAGCTGTCTCATTCTGTGCCCGCCTTCGTGCATTATCATTTTGTATATAACCTTTTCAGCATCCCTGAAGTTTGCAATCTCCATTTTGCCGTCTGTATGTCTGGCGTTGGCTTTAGCGCCTGTTGCTTCGTTTGCAATAATTTCATCAACTGCACTTATATCCATCTTAAGAGCCTTCGCAAAAATTGAAACCATTTTCTTTTCAGCCTTGGTGTAATTCTTAGTATATTCATTCTCGGTAAATGCTCCGTCATACACGGCCGCATTTTTTACCGCCGCCTGTCTGGCACCGTCCTGCATTGCACGGTCATACTTACCCGCTCTGAACGCTGCCTCTTGCACCTTATTATCAAAAGTTACCTGAGCTTCGCTCACTCCCGTAAACCCGGCTCTATACGCAGTGTCTGTCATTGACTTTGCCTTGCTGAAGGTCATACCCTCTCTGTTGGCAAGTCCGGTTACAACCTTTGCACCTTCCTCGCCAAGCTCCGTTACAGCCATTACCTCATCAACATAAATGGGCTGATTGTCTCTTGTGAGTGCATCCAGCGTTTCAATATTCATTTTGCCACGCTTTTTGTTTCGATTTTCAACAGCTTCCCTTGCCGCCTGCTCAAGAGTAGCGGGAGCAGTCTGCCTTTCAGCAGGTGTGTTTCTGTCCTGTGCTGTAGCTGTTTGCTCTGTCTCGGTATAAGCCTTGTTTGCCTCAATAAGTCTTCTCACCTGGTCTCTTGAAACAACCTTACCCTTTTCCCTTGCGGTTTGAACCTCAGTAGCAATTTTCTTCGCTACCGTTCCCTCACCGCTTGCCTTGCCCTTTTCTATAAGAGCAGTCAGAGCAACATCATCACTTCGTACTTTGTCAAGTTCTTCTCTTTGTGCATAGCTTTTTAACTGTCCTGCACCTCTCTCGACCATAGCAGGAGATGCTACAATAGATGACATACCGGCACCAGAAAATCCGCCGATTAACACATCTTCTCCAAGACTTTGTAACTTCTCAAGAACAGCAATTTGTAATGCTTCCTCTTTGGTTTTGTTTTCATACAAAACAAGTTCATCAATTCTCTGTTCTATCGCATCACGTTCTCTGAACATCTCGCTTACAATGGCATCAAGAGCAATGTTTGAAACGTTGGCAACACCTTCTTCTGTTCCCTCTGTCAGAATGTTTGTACCTATATAGCCGAGTATCTTTTCAGGTTTTTTCAGCAATGCCTCAACACTATATTTTTCGGTAGCCCATTCGATAGCGGCTGAACCAAGTCCAAGCACTAAAGCCTTGCCATCACTCGCTCCGCTCTTTTTCGCTTCTGATATTGTAGAAGAACCTGCTGACGAGGACATAATTGCCTGAACAAGCTTTGCATTGCCCGCACCCGTTGCCATAGCAACACCAAAATCGCCAAGCGACATAGCGCCGTTATATAAAAGGCTTCCCAAATAAGACATATCCTCCGAAACAGCACCTCTTATTGCCGTTGTTCTGTTGCCGTAAGTGTCGAGAAATGGCGTATTATCATAATTACCCGTTGCCGTTGCAACAAGTTTTGTCGGGAACATATAAGCGTTCTGAAGATTTGTGCCGAGTGACATCACAGAAGAGGCAACAGGCGATTCTTTTGCAAGCTCCTTATATCTGATTTCTTCAGCCTTCAATGCCCTTGTCTGCAACACCGGGCTTAACTTCTGAAGAAATTGCTCCGCCGTATTTGTACCGTTCTTTCTGTCCTGATGATACAAATAGTTATATGCTCCCTTTTCTTCCTCGGTTAATGTGTTATATCCCTGTTGCTCAAATGCCCTTGTACCGCTTGTACGAAAATAATAATTGTCAATGGAATCTCTTTTGCTCTCATCATTTATATACGTGTAAAGGTTGCTGTCCTCTCCTCTGTAAAGAGTTGCACCGCCTAACCCGTATTTCATCCATTCGCCTGCATCATTCTTCTTATAGCCCGCCTCTATCAATTCCGCATCGGTTTTCGGTTTTAAAGGTGAATATTTTGAATACCTCTCATAATCCGCTTTGGATGTAACAGCCGACACGTGTGCTTTTGCTTCCTCTGCAAGCCTTTCCTGATTCTCGCTTTTTCGGTATTCCGATTGATAAGCCTCCAACGTGTCAAGCTTGTCCTTTGCCTGATAGTAAGCCTTCTGGTCTGCCTTGAAGGTTTCCACCTGCGAATAAGGAATACGTCCGTTGGCGGGATATTTCTGCTGATACTTTGACATTTCTTTCTTAGTATCGTCAATCTCAAATTGAAGCTTTTCGGACATCGTTTCAGCTCCAAGCACCTCAAGCTGTTTCTTCTCCCGGGTAAGTTCTTCCATTCTCTTTCTGTAATCTGATTCCATATCATTAAGAGTTTTTGTATTGCTATAATTCCTGCCCATATCAATCGCAGTTAGGCTCAGGTTAATTTGATGAAGCTCCTTATTTATTTCATCAAGCCGTTTTTGGCGTTCTGTGCCGCTTAAATTGCTTGAAATGGTAGTTTTCTTGGTTACTCCGTCCGAAGCCTTTGTGTAAGCATTTTTTCGTTCTGTAGCATAAGAACTTGTTTTTGTGTTAGCAAAAGAAACATTGCTTATTTCTTCTTCCTTTTTCTTGCGAGTATATTCAGCAAAGGATTTCGGCTTTTCATCTTTGGATGGAGAGGTGGCAGTCCCCTGCACCCCTCCGTTTTTATCAGATGTTGCTTTTTCCTCTTTTCTTTTTTTTGTGTATTCAGCAAATGTCATAAGGTAACCTCCCTTTTAATTTTCGCTGTATTTTTCTGTAAGATATTCCATCATAGCCTTATAGTATTCTTCGTAAGTGTTATATTCAGCAACTTCAACTCCACCACTTCCACTCATTTGGTGAGAACCTCTTCTGCTATACCATTCCTGCTCTGACATAATGTTTGCGAGTGCACTGTTAGGTATTTTAACACCACTTATAACCACTCCATCGTCATCAGGCAAATTACTACCGTTGTAATATTCTTTGTTTGCCCCTGTGGTTTCTTCCTCTTCTTCCTCTTCTTCCTCTTCGATACTCTTCTTTGTACTGCTCGTTGTTCTCACCTTATTGTTCTCAGCCTGCACCGCCGCAACAGCAAGAGAAACATCCGTCTCGCTCATACCTGCCCTTGCAAGCAAGTCTGCACTTGGAGTAACACCTAAGCTTATAAGCTTCCACACTTCCTCTTTTGCCGTTTCGGTATCATATCGGCTATTTTCAAGTGCGGTTTCCTGCTCGTATCTGCTATCTGCAATCTCATCACGACCTACGTTGTAATCCCACTCTTTATTTTGCCAATCACTGTCATAGGCAAAGTTGCGGTCATCAACGTATTTGTTATAGTCAAATGTCTGATTCCACTGTGCATCAGAAATGTCATCACGATACATATTGTAAGCAAAATTGCGGTCATTCTGCCAGTCGCTCATAGTATCTCTGTAGCGGTTATACTGTGTCGCATCAAGATTCTGAAGGATGCCTAAATCCTGAACCTTGCTTTCCTTGTCCGCAAGATACATATCATAGGCAAGCTGATAAAGCTCTGGGATTTTATCATTAAGCTGTGCCCCATAATAATTATTAGCCTGCTGAGCCGCCGTAATTGCATAAGAGTTCATTCCCCCGGCACTTGCCGCCGCTTCTGCCATGGTATCTCTCATTGCTCTGTCACCCTCGCGCTGATACATCTGCGAATACTGCTGATATAAAGGGTCAGCTTCAACATCGTATGAAAAGTCGTCACGGTTTAAAATCTGACTTAAAAGCTCGTTAATCTGGCTGTCATATTTACCGCCGTTATATGTAGGCTGGGGAGTTGAATACACAAACTGAGAGGATGACTGCGTTGGCAAATATACTTCATTCGGCAATGCAATGTATTCAGAACCGTCTTCGCCACCTGAATATCCATACTGCTGTCTTATGTATTCAGCTGCCCTGTGTGCCGCATCAGCTGCTGCAGTATCACCGTTTGCAATCGCATTATTATATTGTGTCTTATAATCATTTATTTTGCTTAATGCCGAAGACGGAAGCCCGGCATCGTTATATGTCCCAACAGGCGTATACTGCGTGTACGGGCTGTTTTTAGAGCCTGAGCCACCACTTGCACCTGTACCGGCATTGTTAAGATAACTGCTGTAATTGTTTGTTGTCGCATAATTACTTCCCGTTGCCTGAATTTTCGCATTACGTGACTGCTCAGCCTGTGCCGCCGCCGTATAATCGCCCTTTGCAACCGCATCATTTATAATTGCCTGATAGTCGGTATTTGCATCCCACGTAACACCCGAATTATTATTTTTATTCTTGTTTTTGTTAGCCAACATTTTTGACAATGACATTTTAAAAATCACTCCTTTACCATTTCCCACCATTCACGGTGAGGTTTGCACTTCTTGTTATAACCAGATTCCCCGAATCATCCAAATATAAGGTCTGAACACCTTTTGCACCTTTAATTGAAAACTCAAACCTTCCCGAAGCATTCTTGCCAACCGTAAAGCTCTCGCCGTTATCCCCCGTAAGCTTAATGGAAGAGCCGATAGTCGCACTGCCTGTCGAGTCGGTAATGGTTGTCTTATCGGCATCAATCTCAATTATGTTGCGGCTGTCAAGGTTAGATAAGGTATACTCAAGCTGTTCCTGAAGGTACTTTATGTGGTTAGCCATTTTCTTTATGGCTTCCTGCGGCCTTTCCGCCTCAATTCGTTGTAATGACTGCGTAAATATAGGCACTATACATCACTCCCTGTCA
>JAZNSA010000091.1:0-9348 GCA_045590935.1 Clostridia bacterium
TTTTTCAAAAGAATTGAACTTTAATGATAGTTATGGTATAATTCTATTAAAAATTTGGGATGATGAAAAATATAAAGCAATTAAAATGGTTTTATTAAATTGACAAAATATAAAATTTATAGTATAGTTACCTGTATGAAACCGAAGGGAGTATGATTATGGAAACAAGACAGAGTTGGTCATCGAGATTTACATTTATTTTGGCTGCGATAGGGTCTGCGGTTGGTTTGGGTTGCGCGTGGCGTTTTCCGGGTTTAGCCGCAAAGCATGGCGGAGGCTCTTTTTTATTGGTATTTATTATTGCAACCTTTATTTTTGGAATACCTTTGCTTATGATGGAGATTGCCGTTGGAAGAAAGCTTAAAAGGGGAGCAACGTCTTCGATTAGAGGCATTAACAAAAAAGCGGAGTTTGTAGGTTGGGCTGCTACATCAAATTCTTTTGTTATCGGATGCTATTATGCTATTGTATATGCATGGGTTATTCTTATGGCATTGATTAGCTTTAAATTTATTAATATGACAGGAAACACCGATGCGGCAAAGGATTTGTTTTTTAATACTATTGAAACAACTGAAACGGTAGAAAATTATGGTATTCCGACATCTATGATTTTGCCGATTATAATTGCATGGATAAGTATATTTTATTGCTTGAGAAATGGTACGGAGAGTGTTGGTAAAATTGTTAAATACACCGTATTTTTACCTGTTATATTCCTTGGCGTAATTGCAATTAAGGGGCTTAGTATGCCGGGGGCTATGGATGGAATGAGAGCTTTGTTTGTTCCTGATTTTTCTGCCTTGAAGGACCCGCAGATTTGGGTTGATGCGGTTGGTCAGGTGTTTTATAGCTTGTCGGTAATGATGGCGATTATGTTTGCATACGGCTCTTATTTACAAGATGATTCAAATATTGCAATTGACGGTATGATTATAGGAGTGTCAAATATTTTAATAAGCGTTCTTGCGGGGCTTGCTATGTTCAGTACGATGGGCGGAGTTGGTATGCTTGATAAAATGACGGCATCGGGAATTTCAACTGCGTTTATAATATACCCTCAGGCTATCGTAAGCTTAACAAGCTCAGGTGTTGTTAATGCTATATTCGGAGTGCTCTTCTATCTGTGCCTGATGGCGTTGGCTGTTGACTCGGCGTTTTCGATTATTGAGGGCGTTTCTGCGGCGGTTGCAGATTCATTTAAGCTCGACCCGAAAAAGACAACAAAAATAGTTATTTTAATTACTATGGTATTTTCCTTGATATTTGCTACAAGGGCAGGTCTTGCATGGCTTGATATTGTAGACAATTGGGCAAATTCGTTTAACCTTATTATTATTGGTATTATAGAGTGCTTTGCGTTGGGCTGGCTATTTAAACCGCAAAAGATTTTGAAGGAGGTTAATCGAAATACGAAGAAATTCAGCATGCCTTCGTGGTGGTTTGTAACCTCTGTTAAGTATATTTCACCTATAATCTTGGGAGGCTTGCTTGTTTGGAACATATATGATTTGTTTGTAATTAAAGGCGGAGATTACGGTGGATATCCGCAATGGGCGTTAATTGTTGGCGGATGGCTTATAACAATTCTTGTTATGATTAGCGGGTTGGTTGCAAGGCAGGTTATAGAAGCTAAGAAGAAAAAGGGATTTGCAGAAGACGAAGTAAATTGGGAAGAATAAGAATATATTTTAAGCATGGGCGGCAAATTGCCGCCCGTTTTTTATTTGCTGTTTTTTGTGCAAGTTTGATTTGGTTGTAGGGGGGCGGGCGGACTGATAGTTGCCATACGGGTTTATAATTTGGAAGACATAAAGCAAAAATAGTGTAAAGAGGGTGTAAAGATTTCGGTTTGACATCGTATAATTAATGTGATATAATCAAAGTGGTATTTTGGGCAGTTGGCGCAAAATATCAACGACATTTGCGGAGCGAACAATCGGCTTATTTGCTATACATAAAAAACATATGTTTATTAAGCAGTTAAAACGGTGGTTTAATTGTTTTTCAAAAAGGTGAAGCAGAAGGTAATGCGGCAAAGGCAATGGGAATGATGTGTGCTATGCATGAAACGAAAACGACAATGATGTGTTATTATGATGCAAGAAGGTTTATGTTAAAGCAAAATCAAGTTTTGTATTTAGAGGCTGATTAATGCATGCTTATAGGAATAAATAGGTTTTTTCGGAGGGTATAAATTGATGAATTTATCAGAGTTAAAAATAGGACAAAGCGCATATATAAAGGACGTTGGTGGGGATGCATCTTTAAGAAGGCGGCTTCTTGATATGGGGCTTACGCCTAAAACGAAGGTAACGCTAAGAAAAAAAGCACCGCTCGGCGACCCTATGGAGCTGTTTTTAAGGGGCTACGATTTAACCTTAAGAAAAGACGACGGGGAAAATATAGAGGTTGAAAGGATTGAAGGATAATGGGATACACGTTTGCATTAATAGGCAATCAAAATTCAGGAAAAACAACGCTTTTCAACCAACTTACAGGAAGTAATCAGCATGTTGGTAATTTCCCCGGCGTAACAGTTGAGAAAAAAGAGGGGCAGATTAAAAAAATAAAAGGAACGATTGTTGTTGACCTTCCGGGAATATATTCTCTGTCGCCATATACGGCGGAGGAGGTTGTAACAAGAGATTTTGCAATCAATGAAAAGCCTGACGGAATTATTAATATAGTTGATGCAACAAATATTGAGCGAAATTTGTATTTGACATTGCAGCTTACGGAGCTTCAAATTCCTATGGTGCTTGCGCTTAATATGATGGACGAGGTTACGGCTAACGGAAACTTTATAGATATTAAAAAGCTTTCTGAAATGCTTGGCGTTCCTGTTGTACCAATTTCGGCAAGCAAGAATGATGGAATAGATGACCTTATTACAACCTGTATGGAGGTTGTTGAAAAGAATATGAAGCCGTGCAAAGTGGATTTTTGCGAGGTAGGAGAGCTTCATAAAGCAATTCACTCGATTGCGCATATTATCGAGGACCATTCAAAGGTGGCTGGCATACCGACGAGATTTGCGGCGACAAAGCTTGTTGAGGGCGATGAGCCTGTATTGAAGCTTTTGAATTTGCACGAAAATGAGGTTGAGCTTATTGATATTATAGTTGCAGATTTGGAAAAACGGCTTAAAACATACAGAGATGCCGCTTTGGCAGATATGCGATATGATTACATAGAAAAGATTTGCAGCAGAGCTGTTGAAAGAAAGCACGTTTTAACAAAGCAGCAAAAGAGAAGCGTTAAGATAGATAACGTTTTGACAAATAAGTATTTGGCAATCCCAATATTTTTAGGAATAATGTTTTTGGTGTTCTGGCTGACGTTTGGAGTTGTTGGAGCATTTTTGGCGGATTTGTTTGAGAGTGGGATAGAGTATGTCATAAGTGCAATAGACTATAGCTTAAAGACGTTTCAGGTAAGCCAATGGGTACATAGTCTTGTCATTGACGGAGTGTGCGCAGGGGTTGGAAGTGTGCTTTCGTTTTTGCCTACGATTGTTGTTTTATTCTTCTTTTTGTCAATATTAGAGGACAGCGGATATATGGCTCGTGTTGCGTTCGTTATGGATAAGCTTTTGAGAAAAATAGGCTTGTCGGGAAAGAGCTTTGTTCCTATGCTTATTGGATTTGGTTGCAGTGTGCCCGCTATTATGAGCGCAAGAACACTTTCGAGCGAGAGAGATAGAAAGATGACTATTTTGCTTGTTCCGTTTATGTCGTGCAGCGCGAAAATGCCTATTTACGCAGTGTTTACGAAAGCGTTTTTCCCAAATAACGGAGCAATTGTTATGATTTTACTGTATCTGTTTGGAATTTTGATGGGAATTTTGTCGGCTTTGCTTTTGAAGAATACGATTTTCAAGGGAAAGAGTATTCCATTTATTATGGAGCTTCCTGCGTACAGATTGCCGTCTGCTAAAAGCGTTATGCTTCATATGTGGGAAAAGGCAAAGGATTTCTTTGTTAAGGCGTTTACAATAATTTTTTATGCCACCATTATAATTTGGGCACTTCAAAGCTTTGATATAAGATTTAACTTTATTGAGGATAGCTCAAATAGTATTTTAGCTTCGTTGGCAAAGGGTGTTGCGCCTATCTTTAAGCCGCTTGGCTTTGGCGATTGGAGAGCAGTTTCTGCGCTTATTACAGGTCTTAGCGCAAAGGAGGCAGTTGTTAGCACACTCGCAGTTTTAACAGGTGCATCGGATACGGCGCTTTCGTCGGCGCTTGTTTTGATGTTTGACAAAAATATGGCTTCCGTTATTTCGTTTTTGGTGTTTACTCTTTTATATATGCCGTGCGTTGCAACTATGGCGGCGGTAAAGCGTGAGATGGGAAAAACGAGAAGTGCTGTTTATGCGATGATATATCAGACGGCATTTGCTTATATATGCGCATTTATAGTATATCAGATTTGTATTATACTTATTTGAAGCGAGAGGAAAAATTTTATGAATTTTGCAGATATAGCGGTTATTTTTATAATTGCTTGCCTATGCATTGCATCGGGAATTTATATGCATAAGAGGAAAAAGAAGGGCTGCTCGGGGGGCTGCGGAGATTGCAGAAAAAAATGCGGGAAAGACCTTTGAAAGAATATATAATAAAAAGAAGCTGAGTGAATGAAAACATCAAAAAGTTCTCATTTTAAACAGCTTCTTTTTAATTAAATTAATAGATTGATTAAATTAACTTTTCGCCCATATCGGCGCCGCCCAAAATATGGAAATGAAGGTGGAAAACGGTTTGACCCGCTTCTCTGCCGCAGTTGTTTATAACTCTGTATCCGCTTTCATCTATTCCCATAAGTTTTGCGATTTCGCCTACCTTCTCAAAAATATGTGCAACATATTTTGAGTTTTCACTGTCTATTTTGTTTGCGCAACATATATGCTCTTTTGGCACAACCAAAACATGCTTCGGGGCTTGAGGATTGATATCCTCAAATGCGAAAATCATTTCATCCTCATATACTTTTTTTGATGGGATTTCCCCGTTTATTATCTTACAAAAAATACAATCTGACATAGCTTTTCTCCTTTCAAGCATATAATCAAACAATTATTTTATCTGTCCTGCAAGGATTTCCTTTGCTGAGAGAAGAGCTTCCTCAACCTTAGATACATCCTTGCCGCCTGCCTGAGCGCTATCCGGCTTACCGCCGCCGCCACCGCCTGCGATTTTAGCTGTTTCACCAACTAATTTACCGCAATGTGCGCCTTTTTGTACTGCACTTTTTGATGCAACAGCCGCAAAACCGATTTTTCCGTCGGCAACGCCTGCAATTACGCAAACGCCACAGTCAAGCTTCTCTTTAAGGCTATCGCCAATCGTTCTTAAATCGGCGGCACCAACGCCATCTAAAAATGCGGTATAAAGCATAACGCCGTTAACATCTGTGCCGTTTTTCAAAATGTCATCTGTTTTGCTTCCTGCAAGCTTAGCACGCATCTGCTCAATTGCTTTAGCTGCGTTTTTAAGCTCATCGCCCATTGCTTTGATTTTTTCAACTAAGTCCGCAGGGCTTGATTTTGCCGCTGCCGCCGCTTCGTTGATAACGCTTTGACTATGGAGCATATATTCGTATGCACCGAAGCCTGTAACACCCTCTATACGACGAACACCCGCCGCAACACCTGTTTCGCTTATAAGCTTGAACATTCCTGCAACGCTTGTGTTTTGAAGGTGCGTACCACCGCAAAGCTCAGTTGAATAGTCGCCCATTTTAACAACACGAACGCTGTCGCCATATTTTTCACCAAACAATGCCATTGCGCCAAGCTTTTTAGCCTCGGCAATAGGCATAACCTCAGTAGTTATAGGCATTGCCATTAAAATTGCTTCGTTTACCTTTCTTTCAACTGTCTGAATTTCTTCTGCGGATAGAGCGCTGAAGTGAGAGAAGTCGAAACGGAGTCTGTCTGCATTAACGGATGAACCCGCCTGAGCAACATGAACACCTAATGTTTCACGAAGTGCCTTATGCAAAAGATGAGTAACAGAGTGGTTTCTTGCGGTTGCAGTTCTCTTTTCCTTATCATATTCCAAAACTGCGCTGTCGCCAACGGATATAACGCCTTCTGTAACAATTCCTGTGTGAAGGATTTTTCCGTCGCCAACCTTTGTTGTATTGGAAACGGTCATCGTAAAGCTCTTTCCTTTGATTATTCCGCAATCACCTTCCTGTCCGCCGCTTTCAGCGTATAGAACAGTTTTGTCGAAGATGGCGTTAGCTTCTTCGCCCGTTCCTATGCTGTCAACTATTTCGTTGTTTGAAACAAGGGCAATAACCTTTGCCTCTGTGCTTTCAAAATCGTAGCCTAAAAATTCTGTTGTTATATCTGAGCCAAGCTGAGAATAAACATTCTCGCTCCAAGCCGCATCCTCGCCAACATTTCTGCCCTCTCTTGCACGAGTACGCTGAGCATCCATTTCAGTGGTAAAGCCTTCTTCGTCAACAGTCATCTTTTTCTCTTCAAGAATTTCTCTTGTTAAGTCGATTGGGAAACCGTAGGTATCATAAAGCTTAAATGCGCTTTCGCCGTCAAGACAAGCTTTTCCTTCGCTTTCAAGCTTTTTGATTAGTCCGTCTAAAATTTCAAGACCCTGATTTATTGTCTTTTCAAAACGGTCTTCCTCAATAGCAATGACCTTTTGAATATATTCTTTCTTTTCCTCAAGCTCAGGATATGCCTGCTTAGATTCGCCAATAACAGTAAGCGCAACATCACTTAAAAATGCGTGGTTTATGCCTAAAAGACGACCATGACGAGCCGCACGACGCAAAAGCCTTCTCAAAACATAGCCTCTGCCCTCGTTTGACGGAACAACACCATCGGAAACAAGGAAGGTCGTACTTCTTATATGGTCTGTTACAACTCTTAAGGATACGTCTGTATCTTTGTTTTCACCATAAGTAACATTTGCAATCTTTGCTATGTGCTTCATAATGTTTTGAACAGTATCAACATCGAAAAGCGAATCAACACCTTGCATAATTGATGCAAGACGCTCAAGACCCATACCTGTATCAATGTTTGGATGAGCAAGCTTATGGTACTCGCCGTTATCATCCTTTTCAAACTGAGTAAATACCAAATTCCAGAATTCAACAAATCTGTCGCAATCGCAGCCTACTGCACAATCAGGGCTGCCACAGCCTCTTTCTGCGCCTCTGTCGAAATAAATTTCCGAGCAAGGGCCGCAAGGACCTGTTCCAATTTCCCAGAAGTTATCCTCTTTGCCAAGCCTTACAATTCTCTCAGGAGGAATGCCAACCTCTTTTGTCCACACGTCAAACGTTTCGTCGTCGTTTTCGTAAATAGTTATCCAAAGCTTGTCTGTTGGAAGCTCCATAACCTTTGTTACAAATTCCCAAGCCCAAGCTGTTGCCTCGTGCTTAAAATAATCTCCGAAAGAGAAGTTACCAAGCATCTCAAAAAATGTTCCATGACGAGCAGTTTTTCCAACACGCTCAATATCAGGCGTACGGATACACTTCTGGCAAGTTGTTGCCCTTTTTGACGGAGGTGTTTTTGCGCCTGTGAAGAATGGCTTAAGAGGAGCCATTCCCGAATTTATTAAAAGAAGGCTTGCATCGTCTTGCGGAACAAGCGGAAAGCTTGGCATACGATAATGATCTTTACTCTGATAAAAACTTAAGAATTTTTCGCGGATTTCGTTTAATCCTAATTTCTGCATTTTAATTTCTCCTTTATCTATTGTTAAATTTAATATTAAAATTCATTATCTTACTTGAGAGCCACAATCTATCTGACCATCAATTGTTGCAATTTTTAAGCTGTCGCCGTTTGATGCCGCCAAAATCATTCCCGATGACTCAACTCCACGAAGCTTAACAGGCTTAAGGTTAGCGATAACAATAACATCCTTGCCTACAAGCTCTTCAGGCTTATAATGCTTCGCAAGCCCCGAAACAATCTGGCGTTTTTCAAAGCCGAGGTCAACCATCAGCTTGTAGAGCTTATCCGCACCTTCAATTTTTTCAACACTCAAAACCTTAGCTGTTCTTAAATCGAGCTTTGCAAAATCTTCAATAGTTATTTGAGAAGGAGCATCTTCTTCCTGTTTTTTATCGTCCTTAGCTTTTTTATCTTCTTTTTCCTTTGGATATTTTTTAGCCATAAACGCTTCAATTTCTTCAAGCTTTTTCTTTTCGTCTAAGCGAACAAACAAAGGCTCAGCTTCGCCGACAGGCTTGTTTGCCTCTGTTTTACCGAACGACATTGCGCTTTCAAGGTCGGTTACTGTTGCACCAATTTGAGAATATATTTTCTCAGCTGTTTTCGGCATAAAGGCTTCAAGTAAAATAGCAATTATTCTTATAGACTCAATTAAGTTATACATTACACTTCCCAAACGCTCACGGTTGCTTTCGTCCTTCGCAAGCGCCCAAGGAGCTGTTTCGTCAATATATTTGTTTGAACGTCTTGCCAAGTCCATAATCAAGTCAAGAGCATCGGCAACTCTTAAAGCTTCCATTTTGTTGCAAACAGATTGCACAGTATTTTTTGCGAATGCCATCAAATCCTTGTCTGTTGCGTCGGGCTTTGATGCCTCAGGGATGATGCCGCTAAAATATTTTTTAACCATTGCAACCGTTCTGTTGACTAAATTACCAAGAGTATTTGCTAAATCCGAATTGAAACGGCTTATTATTGTTTCGTATGTTATTGTTCCGTCGGCGGCAAAAGGCATTTCCGAAAGCAAATAATATCTTATTGCTTCAACGCCGAAAAGCTCCGACAAATCATCGGCATACATAACATTGCCTCTCGATTTGCTCATTTTGTCCATGCCCGACAAAAGCCAAGGATGACCAAAAATCTGCTTTGGCAAAGGCTCGCCCAATGCCATAAGCATAATAGGCCAATAAATCGTATGGAAACGAAGAATATCCTTACCGATGATATGAACATCGCAAGGCCAGTATTTTTTATATAAATCCGATGAGCCGTCAGGGTCGTAGCCAAGTGCGGTTATATAATTTGAAAGAGCATCAATCCAGACATAGATAACGTGCTTCGGGTCAAAGTCTACAGGCACGCCCCATGAAAACGATGTTCTTGATACGCAAAGGTGCTGAAGACCGGGCTTTAAGAAGTTGTTTACCATTTCGTTCTTTCTTGATTCAGGTTGAATGAAATCAGGGTTGTCGTCAATATATTTCATAAGCTTGTCTTGATATTTACTCATCTTAAAGAAGTAGGCTTCTTCCTGCGCGGCATGTACTTCGCCGCCACACTCCGGGCACTTTCCGTCCACGAGCTGGGACTGCGTATAGAAAGCCTCGCATTCCTTGCAGTAA
>JAZNSA010000092.1:0-5214 GCA_045590935.1 Clostridia bacterium
CGATTATTGAAACAGGCTTGGATATTTCAAATGTTAATACTATCATTATCGAGGATGCGGACAAAATGGGGCTTGCTCAGCTTTATCAGCTGAGAGGTCGAGTTGGACGAAGCAACAAAATGGCGTATGCTTATCTGACCTATCGCAGAGATAAGGTGCTTTCTGAGGTTGCTCAAAAGAGATTGAGTGCAATAAGAGAATTTACGGAGTTTGGCTCGGGCTTTAAAATAGCTATGCGTGATTTGCAGATAAGAGGAGCGGGAAATATATTGGGGAGCCAGCAGCATGGGCATATAGATGCAGTAGGATACGATATGTACTGCAAGATTTTGAAGGAGGCTGTTGATGAGCTAAACGGAATAACCCCGAAGGAAGAAATTAATTGCCTGATTGAGCTTGATATTGATGCACACATTCCTGAAAATTATATATCAAATCAAGAGCAGCGCATAGATGCTTATAAAAAAATTGCATCAATCGAAGATGACAATGATTATTATGATATTTGTGAGGAGCTTATCGACAGATACGGAGATATTCCAAAAGCGGCATTAAATGTTATTTCAATTGCACTTTTAAAAGCTGAAGCGATAAAGCTTGGAATATTTGAGATAAGTCAACATGATGATAATGTTATCATAAAATTTACAAATGGCAAAATCAATATGCAGAGCGTTGCAAAAGCTATAAGCCAATACAAGGGAAAGCTTTTGTTTTCAGCCGGTGAGATGTGTTATTTAACTTTAAAGCAAAAGGGCGTTTCGCAAAAAGAATTGTTAGATAATGTTAAAATTCTATTACAATTAATAGAATAAGGTTGTAGTTTGAAAAGAAAAATGTTATAATACTTGTTAGAAAAAATTTCACAGAGGTCTTGCTTATTTTTGGGCAGTGTAAGTGAACAAAACGGAGGTTTTTAAAATGAAAAAGTTTAGATTGTTAGCGGTTTTGACGGCACTTGTTTTGGCTGTTGGAATGCTTAGCGGTTGCGGAGCAAACAAGGGTGCCGATGGTGAGTACAAAGCAGTTTTAAAGTATGAGGGAAAAGAATTCAGCTCGAAGTATTATTCTCTTATTGCTGATGTTATAAAGAGTTCATATCTTCAAAGTAAGGGATATGCAGATGGTGATGTTGATAAGTCGCAGTATATGACTTTAAAGCATATTTTGGTTAATCTTCAGCTAGAAGATGGAACAACAAGAACTGAGGAAGAAGCTTTGGCAAAGGCAAATGAGATTAAAGCGCAGATAACAGACGATAACTTTGATACTCTTATGGCAGAGTTTTCAGAGGACCCGGGCAGTAAATCACAGCCGCAGGGATATACGTTTGCACATGGCGACGGAACAATGATGCAGGAGTTTGACGATGGTGGTTGGGCGCTTGAGATTGGACAGGTTAGTGAGCCTGTAAAGACGTCATACGGCTACCATATTATTAAGAGAGTTGAGCTTAATGAAGAAGGTCTTCCTAAGAGCTCTAACGAGATAAATTGGAACGAAGAAATGGATGGCGAAAACAAGGTTATTGACATTATAAGAGAAAACGCATATACATGGCTTGAGGAAACTGCAATTCTTTCAACAGCGGCAAAGAACAAGGGACTAGAGCTTACTGAAGATGGATATGAGGAAGCTTTAAAGAACACCTATCAAATGTTTGGTGGCGAAGAGGCTGCAAAGAAATTCTTCGAGAAAAGAAGTATGAGCGAAGAAGAAATCGAAGAACTTGTAACTATGATAAATTTGTCTGACAGATTTTATTCTGAATTTACTGCAGAGGTGGATTGTGCCGCTCTATTTGATGAATTTATTGCATCAGAGTTCTATACAAAAATGAAAGCGTATTATTCTCAGTACGGTCAGGAAATGAATTATACTGAATACAGCGCAGACGACGAGGAGCTTAATCAGTTTATTAAAGGATATGCATTTGATAAGTTTACAGGCGCAGAAAAAGAAAAAGTCGAGAAGGTTGACGACGTGTATAACAGCTATATCTAATAGGAGGTTTGCACATGAGAAGGTTTAAAGTTTTAACAATAATTTTGTCGGTATTTATTTGTATCACTTCGTTTACTGCTTGTAATGCTATTGATGTTTCGGAAGTGTTGACTGTTAATAATACTAAGATTACCGGCGGAGAGTATCGTTTTTATCTTTCAATTATGAAAGAAATGATTGCTGATGAGCTTGGCAAAATGAACAGTGCAGATGTGAATTGGGAAACGGATGAGATAGAAGGTCAAAAGGCGATTGAGGTTGCAAAGCAGAGGGCGTATGACGACCTTGTAGGAAAAAAAGTTTCATCTCAGGAAGCTAAGAAAAGAGGTTTGTCTATTTCAAATTATGAAAAAACAAACGTGAGCAATTCTATTTTGACATATTTTGGTGGAAAAACTAAAGCTGAAGTTTTGAAGCAGTGTGAGCTTTCCAATGAAGTTTTTAATTCAATTGTTGAGGATTTGGCATACTCTCAAAAACTTAGTGAAAGTATTTATTCAGATGCTTCTTTAGTTGGGGAGATAACGGAAGATGAGCTTCGTGCGAAGTATGACTCAAAGCTTGAGCAGATTGCGGCAGAGGGAACGGTTAAGGCAAAGCATATTTTGATTTTGTTTAACAAAGAAGATGGAACAGTCAGAACAGACGAGGAGGCTTTGGCTGAAGCAAATAGAGTTAAGGCTATGATAACAAATGATAACTTTGATGAAATAATGCTTGAGTATACGGAGGACCCCGGAACGAAATCAAATCCTGACGGATATGAGTTTGTTCCTGGTGATGGAAAATATGTTCCTGAGTTTGACAGCGGTGCGGCTGCCCTTGAAATCGGAGCACTCAGCGAACCAATCAAGACATCGTATGGTTATCATATAATCAAGAGAGTTCCTGTATTGGGCGAGTTTGGAAATGAGAAAGTCAAGGCAACGCTTACTACGGAAATAGAAAGCGAAAGATTAATTGCTAAGTATGATGAGCTTATTGAAAGCTTGAAGCAAGGCGCAACAATTATTAAAGACGATAAGAAATATAATAAGATAAAATAGGGACTGTAGAAAAATGCCCAGACCTCGCAAAACAAAAAAACAAAGATTTTAAGCCGTTTTGAAAATATGTAACATATAAAATAAGAAGTAAAATGCAGCAAGATTTTTAGCTTGCTGCATTTTAGATTTAATAATTGTTTTGCAATATGAACAAACTTCGCCTCTTGGCGTACCCTCGTAAGCCGTTGGGTGTCCCAAAGCCTTGCTTTGGCTCAGTTTGTCTATTCTGCATCATTTTTCCACTAGTCGCTTGAATATAAAAATTAATCAGTAACCAATGTAGTCGCCTCTGTCGCAAACAACCTCATATCCGACGGAGTGTGCCATATCTTTTAATATGTTAAGGCTTTCTGCGGCTTCTGCACCGGAATATGCCTTGTTGTCGTACAGAGTATAAAGCTTTCTTACATCTGTAGGGGAGAGATTTGGCATAACAACATTGCAACCCGCTTTTAAACCGAGAATACGTCCGTTTTTATCGATACTGCCAAGTGCCGTTGTTGCAGGAAGAAGAATTTTTGGAAACATAAGCCTTGTTATTGCAAGCATACGAAGAGTTAAATATAAGTCGCCTGATTTATAGTTTTTAAATGGCGTATCCTTGTGTGTAATATACGGACCAATGCCAATCATCTGCGGAGAAAGCTCTTGCATAAAGCGCAGGTCATTGATAAGATGTTCTATTGTCTGATAAGGGCTTCCGACCATAACCCCGCAACCTACCTGATATCCAAGTTCTTTTAAATTATATAAACATTCAATTCTTTTTTTGAAACTCATAGACTTTGGGTGAAGCTTTTCGTAGTGCGATTTTGTTGCGGTTTCGTGTCTTAAAAGATATCTGTCTGCGCCCGCATCACGCATTTTTTTATAGCTTTCCTTGCTTCTTTCGCCAATTGAAAGCGTTACGGCACAATCGCTATATAGATTTTTTATGCTTGAAACAGCATCACATATAAATTCATCAGTTAGGCTGTTATCTTCGCCGCCCTGCATAACAAATGTACGAAATCCAAGCTCATAGCCTGCTTTACAACACGCTAAAATTTCGCCTTTTGAAAGACGATAACGCTCGGGCTTTTTGTTTGCCAAGCGTATTCCGCAATAGAGGCAATTGTTTTTGCAATAGCTTGAAATTTCGATTAACCCTCTTATATATATTGCATTGCCATAGTTTGCTTTTCTTATTTCATCTGCGGCGGAGAAAAGATAGTTATTTATATCTTCGTCCTCGCAACGTAAAATTGAGGCAATATTTTCATTGCATTCGTCTTTATTGTTTTTTAAATTATCTATTATTAATCTTAAATTTTCCATTTATATTTCATCCTTTATTAAATCGCAAACAATCTCACCTGCAAGAATAAAGCCTGCAACGGGGGGAACAAATGAGATGCTTGTGGGAATTTGCCTTTTTCCGCTTTCCTGAAGCTCTTTTGTGTATTCTTCATTATCCATATCGGGCTTCTTAGGATATTCTTTTGAATATACTACTTTAAGTTTTTTTACGCCTCCTTTTTTAAGCTCATTTCTCATAACCTTAGCAAGAGGGCATACAGATGTCTTATATATATCGGAAACTTCAAACATCGACGGATTGAGCTTGTTTCCCGTTCCCATTGAGGATATTACAGGAATGTTTAACTTCGTTGCGCGAACAATCATTTCGATTTTTGAGCTAATCGTATCAATCGCATCAACAATGTAATCATATTTTGAAAAGTCAAACATATCCGCAGTTTCCGCCGAGTAAAAAATATCGTGCACCGAAACATTGCAGTTTGGGTTTATTGAAAGTATGCGATTTTTACAAACCTCAGTTTTAGCAATACCTATGCTTTCCCATGTAGCAAGGAGCTGTCTGTTCAAATTCGTTTTTGAAATGGTATCATTGTCGCAGATGTCTATATTACCTATACCTGCCTGAACAAGCGCTTCAACAGTATACGCACCAACGCCACCAAGACCAAATACGCACACTCTTGAATTATTAAGTTTTTTTAGTGCATCACTTCCTATAAGAAGCTCTGTTCTTGAAAATTGATTATTTATCATAAATTTTCTCCCTTTTTAATTCTATATACCATATATTTATTGTACCATATTTTGTTTTTTAATTAAACAGAAAAATTAAATTTAGACAAATGTTATAAATTATATGAAT
>JAZNSA010000093.1:0-9309 GCA_045590935.1 Clostridia bacterium
TTATAATTGCTGGACATTGAATAATTGTACGCTCCCGTTGCCAAAACAGCAAGCGTATCGCCAACCTCCGCTTTCGCAAGAGGCATATTCTCGCCAAGCAAATCTCCCGATTCACAGCACTTTCCCGCAATTGTTACAATATCGCAAGCCTCTTCATTTGCCTTGTTTGCCAAAACAGCAGTATACTCCGCACCATATAGAATATATCTCGGATTATCTACCATTCCGCCGTCAACAGAAATATATTTTCTGACATTTTTTATATCCTTAATGCCGCCAATAGTATAAAGCGTTATGCCTGCCGAAGCAACAATCGAGCGCCCCGGCTCCATTATAATTTTCGGCATCGAAATTTTATATTCAGCCGATTTCTCTTTAACAACTTTGCTTACGGCTTCGATATATTTGTCGTACTTTATTGGGTCATCCGAATTAAGATACTTTATTCCAAAGCCTCCGCCCAAGTTGAGTTCACTAAGCTCTAATCCAAGGCTTTCTTTAATTTCACCCATAAATTTAAGCATAACATCTGCCGCTTCTTCAAACGGTGCAAGGTCAAATATCTGCGAACCTATATGGCAATGAATTCCAACAAGCTCAACATTTTCAAGCCCTATAGCCTCTTTTATTATTTCAATTGCCTCGCCATTTTCAAGCGCAACACCAAACTTTGAATCTATTTGTCCCGTTTTAACAAAATCGTGCGTATGAGCGTCTATACCCGGCTTTATTCTAAACATAATCTTTGCAATTTTATTCTTTTTCTTGCAAATAGAATTTAAAGTATTTAGCTCATAAATATTATCAACAACAATTCGTGAAACTCCGCTCTCTACTGCAAAAACAAGCTCATCATACGTTTTGTTATTTCCGTGGAAATATATCTTTTCCGCAGGAAATCCCGCTTTAAGCGCAGTATAAAGCTCTCCGCCCGAAACAACATCTACGCCCATTCCTTCTTCATTTGCAATCTTATATATTCCAACACACGAAAAAGCTTTTGAAGCATAAAGAGCAAGACCGTTTGAATCATAATATTTATCAATTGCCTGCTTATACATTCTGCAATTTTCTCTAATCAAATCCTCATCCATAACATATAGCGGTGTTTTGTATTTCTTTGCTAATTCAACAGTGTCAACCCCGCCAATCGTTAAATGATTTTTTTCGTTTATAGAAAGATTTTCGCTTAAAAAGTTCATATACTGCCTCCACGGTATAAATAAAAATTACATTTATTATACCACAAATAGGCGTACATGTCAATTTTTTTTAAAACATTACCCATTTATTTAGCAACCGACAAGTCATCGCAACAAAAGTTAGCTTTTTAACCTCCTCGGCTGCAACAATATTAACACTTCCAACCTGCTTTTCTGCCACAAAAACCTTTACCTCACCAATTTTATCCCCTATGCTTATTGGCGCTGAAATATTTTCATCAAATATCGTTTCGCAATTTATTTCACCTTGCGTTCCTTTTTTTGTCAAAAGTGAAAAATTATCCTTAAAAACGCCAATAACATTTCCTTTAACTCCCTTTACAACACTTGTTTCGCCTGCTATGTCGCCTGATGTTACAGCTTTTTTTGTACTATAATTTGCAAAACCGTAATCCAACAGCTTTTTTGCATCTTCAAAACGCATAGGCGATGTCGGCGCAGCCATAACAACTGCTATAAGCTGCATATCATCTCTTAGTGCCGAAGCAGATATGCAGTTTTTAGCAATAGACGTTGAGCCTGTTTTTAATCCGTTTGCACCGTCATAAAAACGTATCAGCTTATTTGTATTTGCAAGCTGAAACTTTCCGTCTCTTAAAGAATCCATCCATATAGTTGTAAACTCAAAAATTCTGCTATGCTTTAAAAGCTCACGGGACATAACCGAAATATCTCTTGCGCTGCTATAATGCCCCTCTGCATCAAGCCCATTAGTATTAACAAAATGAGTATTTATCATACCAAGCTCTTTTGCCCTGTTGTTCATAAGCTCAACAAATCCTTCTTCACTTCCCGAAACATGCTCCGCCAAAGCAACTGCGGCATCATTTCCCGAAGCAACAGCAACACCTTTCATTAAATCATAAACACTAATCTTTTCGCCTTCCTCTAAAAATATTGTTGAGCCTCCCATACTTTTTGCTCTTTTGCTTCCAGTAACAATATCATCAAAGCTTATTTTTCCCGAGTCAATAGCTTCCATAACCAAAAGCATTGTCATAACCTTTGTTACGCTCGCAAGCGGCAAAGGCTCATCCGCATTTTTTTCAAACAACACACTACCCGTAGCTTGTTCAATGAGTATAGCCGATGGGGCATTAAGCTGAAGAGTATTTTGCTCTGTCTCTTTTTCCATTTGCTCTCCTTCTGCAAAAACGAAAAAAACATTAGAAATCATAATACAAAACGATACGAAACAGCAAACGAATATCAAGTACCCCTTTTTAAATTTTCGCATAAAAAAAACCTCCTGTCCTATATAGTATCAAACTATGCAGACAAAAGGTTTTTTATAACTTAAAATTATTTTAAATAATCCGCCGAGTCCATATCACTATACTCAACATCAATTTTGTTTTTCATAGCCTTTCTGTGCTCAAAGAATTTCGTAGCAACATTGTCAAACAATGCATACGACAAAACATCCTCTTCCTGCTCCATATAAGGCTTAATTTCTTCTCTTAGCTTATCTAGCTCAGGAGCAATTTTATCAGCAGGACGACAAGTTATTCTTTCTTCGTCGCCAATAATCTTTTTAACGATTTCATCCGAAATCGGAACAGGAGTCTGTCCGTATTCACCACGAACAATGCCCTTAGTTTCCTTTGTTATCATCTTATATCTCTCACCTGAAAGAACGTTAAATACTGCCTGAGAACCAACAATCTGGCTTGAAGGAGTTACAAGCGGAGGATATCCTAAATCCTTACGAACCTCAGGAACCTCTCTAAGCACATCCATAAGCAAATCCTCTTTTCCCGCCTGCTTAAGCTGAGAAACAAGGTTTGAAAGCATACCGCCCGGAACCTGATACAAAAGTGTATTAACGTCTACACCCATAACCTTAGGGTTCATAAGACCACTGCTTAAATATTCCTCACGAAGAGGTCTGAAATATTCTGCAATTTCAGTTAAAAGCTTCAAATCATAACCCGTATCATAAGGTGTACCCTGAAGCGCAGCAACCATAGCCTCTGTTGCAGGCTGAGAAGTACCCATTGATAGCGGCGACATTGCACAGTCTATAATGTCAACACCCGCCTCTATAGCTTTCAGATATGTCATTGAAGCAACACCTGAAGTATAATGAGTATGAAGCTGAATTGGAATTTTAACAGTTTCTTTCATTGCCTTAACCAAATCATAAGCGGCAACAGGCAATAACAGACCCGCCATATCTTTTATACAAATAGAGCTTGCACCCATCTCTTCGAGCTCTTTTGCAAGCTTTGTAAACGACTCAATATTATGAACAGGGCTGATTGTATAACAAACAGTTGCCTGAACATGTGCTTTAGCTTTGTTTGCGGCTTTAATTGATGCCTGAAGATTTCTAACATCGTTTAATGCGTCGAAAATACGGATAATATCAATACCGTTATCAACCGATTTTTCAACAAAATACTCAACAATATCATCTGCATAATGCCTATATCCCAAAATATTCTGACCTCTGAAAAGCATTTGCAAAGGTGTGTTTTTAGCTCTGTCTTTAATTTTACGAAGTCTCTCCCAGGGGTCCTCGTTTAAAAATCTAAGACACGAATCAAACGTTGCACCGCCCCAAGCCTCAAGCGAATTGTATCCAACCTTGTCAAGCTTTTCAACAATCGGAAGAATTTGCTCAGTCGTCATACGAGTCGCAACCAAGCTCTGATGCGCATCTCTTAATATTGTTTCTGTAATTTTTACAGGTTTAGCCATTTTTTCTACCTCCTTTAAAATTTGTATTTTTCACTCTACGCACATATTATGCATAAAGAGCTAAAAATACGCCCGCCGCAACGGCAGAACCGATTACGCCCGCAACATTAGGTCCCATTGCGTGCATAAGTAAGAAGTTTGTCGGATTTTCCTTTTGTCCAACAGTCTGCGAAACACGAGCCGCCATAGGTACTGCAGAAACGCCGGCAGAACCAATAAGCGGATTAACCTTTCCGCCCGAAACAAGATACATAACCTTACCAAACAATACTCCGCCCGCTGTACTAACTCCGAAAGCAACAACTCCCAAAGCAATAATTTTAAGAGTTTCAGGAGCAAGGAACGTATCAGCAGTTGCAGTTGCACCAACAGTTATTCCAAGGAATATTGTTACGATATTAATAAGCTCATTCTGAGCTGTTTTGCTTAGTCTGTCAGCAACGCCACTCTCTTTTATAAGGTTACCAAGCATAAGCATACCAACAAGAGATATAGCATCAGGAACAATCAAGCCAACAACAATAGTTACAACAATAGGGAAAACTATTTTTTCTCTTTTTGTAACAGGACGAAGCTGTTCCATAACAACGCATCTTTCCTTCTTTGTTGTAAGCGCCTTCATAATCGGCGGCTGAATAACAGGAACGAGCGCCATATATGAATATGCCGCAATTGCAATCGCAGGAAGAAGATGCGGCGCCAATGTCTTTGTTACAAAAATCGCCGTCGGACCGTCTGCTCCGCCGATAATACCGATTGCCGAAGCTTCACAGTTGTTAAATCCAAGAGCAACAGCTCCAAGGAATGTTATAAATACACCAAGCTGAGCTGAAGCTCCCAAAAGAATACTCTTAGGGTTAGCAATAAGCGGACCAAAGTCTGTCATTGCGCCGATGCCAAGGAAGATAAGCGGCGGATAAATTCCGAGCTTAACGCCAAGGTAAAGCATATCTAAAAGCCCGCCATGCTTTAAAACATAGCCATAATCAATACTTGCCTCAGTAAACCACTCAGGATGCATAATTCCCGCCGTTAGAGGCTGAGGAAGATTTGCAAGAAGCATACCAAATGCTATTGGCATCAAAAGAAGCGGCTCAAACTGCTTAACTATTGCAAGATACAAAAGAACGCACGCAATAGCAATCATCAAAAGCGTTTTCCACCAAATGTAGCTATCAGGATTAAAAAGAAGTGCCACACCCGTCTCACCAAGAAAGTTCTTAAAACCATCTATAAATGTTGTCATAATCAAATATCACTCCGTTTCTTAATTTTTCAATGTCAAATTATGATAAAGAAACAAGAGCATCGCCTGTATTAACAGTTGCACCCTTTGTTACATTAATTGCTGCAACAGTTCCGTCTGCAGGAGCAACAATTTCGTTTTCCATTTTCATAGCTTCCAAAATACACAAAACATCTCCACTCTTAACAGCCTGTCCCGCTGTAACCTTGATATCAAGGATTGTACCAGGCATTGGAGCTGTTACTGCGTTTGCGCCTGCCGGTGCAGGAGTTGCTGCAGGTGCTGCTACAGGTGCCGCAGGTGTCTGTGCAGCTACAGGCGCTGCTGCCGGTGCAGAAATAGGAGCATTTACAAAGTTTTGAGTTTCCTCAACCTCAACATTATACACATTACCATTTACTTTTATAACAAACTTTTTCATTTTAATTTCCTCCTTAAATTATACTATTTTATTACTTTTTCCAGATGCATTTTCCGCTTGCTTGTTCTGTTATTGAAACAACACGCAATCTCTTTGTCGGGTCATCGCCACTCATCGCACCAACTGCGGCACAAATTACAGCAATTTCCTCATCACTTGTTTGAACATTTGCCACAGGTGCAACAGCAGCAGGTGCCTCCGTTTTTGAAGCAATTACAGACTCATCTTTTGCAAAAAGCTTCATAATTTTGAGAACAATCATCAAAATTACAAGAACGCAAAATACGATAAGCACACCCTGAATTGTTACAATTCCTGCATCGCCAACCGAAAATGACTCAATAAGATTGATTGCCGCTTTCAAATTTACCATAAAATCACCTCATTCTCCTTATAGTATTATTTTTTAAACAGATTTTTTATAGCTTTTATCTTTCAAAAGCATCAACATCTGTTGTTTTTCCTTTTGCGCAAAACCAATTCCAAGCTATTCAATATTATACTAAAAATTCACATTTATGGCAAGACTTTTTTAAAAGAAAATTAAAATTTCAACAATTTTTGAATATTTTTTTATTTCAATAGTTATTTATGTGCTAATTTTGCCATTTATATATATTTTTTTTGTTGTTTTTTCTCGATTGACACCCAAAGCAAAAAACCACCTATCAATTAAATTTGATGGGTGGTTTTACATTGTATTATTTCGATAACATACTAACCTCAACCGAAGTTAAATGCCTCCATCTTCCATACGGCAAATTTCCAAGCACAACTTTGCCTACGGATTCTCTATGAAGCGCTAACACTTCATATCCAAGCGATTCAAACATTTTTCTTACCTGTCTGTTTTTTCCCTCGTGGATAGAAATTTTAACAACGCTTCTGCCCGGATAGCTTTCAATTAAGTCAACATCAGCGGGGCTTGTTTTATAATCCTCAACACTTATTCCCTTTCTGAGCATCGCAAGGTGTTTTATAGATATTGAACCCTTAAGCGTTGCAATATATGTTTTTGTAACATTGTGCTTAGGATGCGTAACCCTATAGGTAAAATCTCCGTCGTTTGTTAAAATCAAAAGCCCGCTTGTATCAAAATCAAGCCTTCCTACGGGATGAAGAGAAACATTCGGAATTTCTTCTTTCAGCAAATCAATAACAGTATTTCTCTCGAATTGGTCTGAAACAGAGCATATATAGCCAACGGGTTTGTTTAGCATAATATAATACTTTTTGACCGACGGATGAACCTCTTGACCATCAACGCAAACCTTGCAAGCACCAATTTCAACCTTAACACCCATCTCACGAACGATTTCACCGTTTACGCTTACTCTGCCATCTGCAATCATTTCCTCTGCATGACGACGAGAAGCCGCTCCGCTCATAGATATATAGCGCTGTAATCTAACAATTTCACTCATATTTTAAAAAACCTCAATCATTCTTTTTAATTGCAATTCCAAGCTCATCAAGCTGCTTTTCTTCAACAACATCAGGTGCATTACTCATAAGCTCAGATGCGTTTTGAACCTTCGGGAATGCTATAACTTCACGAATTGACTCCGCTCCGCAAAGAAGCATAACAAATCTATCAAGTCCGTATGCCATACCGCCATGAGGAGGAGTTCCATACTTAAACGCTTCCATCAAGAAACCGAATCTCTCCCAAGCCTGCTCTGGTGTAAATCCGATAACCTCAAACATCTTCTGCTGAAGCTCACTGTTAAATATTCTTATACTTCCTCCACCAAGCTCGCATCCGTTTAAGATTATATCATAAGCCTTTGCACGAACTCTGCCAGGGTCGCTGTCTAAATATTCAATATCCTCATCCATAGGAGATGTGAAAGGATGATGCATTGCAACAAATCTGTTTTCCTCATCATCATACTCTAAAAGAGGAAATTCCGTTACCCACAATAGCTTGTAATCATTTTTATCAATTAAATCAAGACGTTTCGCAAGCTCACATCTTAGCGCACCCAAAGCCGCAAATACAACCTTGTTTATATCTGCAACAAACAAAATCATATCGCCAACCTTTGCCTCAGCGCCACCAATTATAGCATTTATTTCATCTTCATTTAAGAATTTAGCAATTGGACTCCTTACGCCCGCTTCTTCAACTGCCATCCATGCAAGACCTTTTGCCTTGTATGTTTTAACAAATTCACCAAGCGCATCAAGCTCTTTTCTGCTAATCTTGCTTGCTCCGCCTTCAACAGTTATACATCTTACGCTTCCACCGTTTGCAACCGCAGATGAGAACACGCCAAAACCGCAATCCTTAACTATATCGGAAATATTTTTAATCTCCATTCCAAATCTCAAATCAGGCTTGTCCGAACCAAATCTGTCCATAGCCTCAGCATAAGGCATCCTCAAAAACGGAGTTTCTATATCAATTCCCTTTATATCTTTAAACACTCTTGCAATCATCTTTTCGTTTACCGACATAACATCATCAGCTTCAACAAAAGACATCTCAAGGTCAATTTGAGTAAACTCAGGCTGACGGTCAGCACGAAGGTCCTCATCTCTGAAGCACTTTGCAATTTGGAAATACTTATCAAAGCCTGAAATCATCAAAATCTGCTTATATAACTGAGGCGACTGCGGAAGAGCATAGAAATTTCCCGGATGTACACGGCTCGGAACAAGATAATCTCTTGCACCCTCAGGTGTACTTTTTTGCAAAATTGGAGTTTCAATTTCTAAAAATCCGTTCTCGTCGTAGAAATCACGAGCAATCTTTGCAATCTTATGACGCAAAATAAGATTTTTCTGCATTGGTGCACGACGCAAATCGAGATATCTGTATTTCAATCTCAATTCATCTTTAACGTCTGTTTCGTCCTCAATTGCAAAAGGTGGCGTTTGAGCCTTACTAAGTATTCTAAGCTCACTAACCTTAATTTCTATTGTTCCTGTTGGGATTTTCGGATTTGGCGAACTTCTTTTAACAACCTCGCCAACAGCAGCCAAAACAAACTCATTTCTTACCTCTGCCGCCTTATCAAAAACAGCCTTGTCAATATCTGTATCGAACGATAACTGAATAACCCCGCTCCTATCTCTCAAGTCAATAAAGATAAGCGAGCCAAGATTTCTATACACATCTGCCCATCCCATAACTGTTACAACGCTTCCAACATTTTCTTCTGTCAAATTTCCGCAATAGTGCGTACGTTTTATGCCTTTTAAAGTATCCATTCATATCACCCTTTATCTAAAAAAATTATTTTATAAACTCCAAAATATTATCTCTGTTGACTTCGACCGTTTCGCCGCTATCCATATCCTTAAGCTTAAATATGCCGCTGTCAATTTCATCATCGCCCAAAACAATTGTATACATTGCGCCTATTTTGTCAGCGTATTTCATCTGCGCTTTAAGGCTTTTTCCCATTCTGTCTTTTTCACAATTTATCTTGTTTGAACGAAGGTTATATACGATGCTTTCTGCCGCCATAGCCGCCTTATCGCCTATTGTTGCAATAAATAGCTTAACTCTTTCCTTCTTTGGAAATTCAATTCCCTGATTTTCCATCGTCAAAATCAATCTTTCAAGGCCAAGTCCGAAGCCTATTCCGCATATCTTGTCGCCGCCAAGCTCCTCAATAAGCCCGTCGTATCTTCCGCCTCCGCAAACTGTTCCTTGCGCCCCAATATCGTTTGACACAATCTCAAAAACAGTTTTAGTATAATAGTCA
>JAZNSA010000094.1:0-6934 GCA_045590935.1 Clostridia bacterium
CGTTCGTTTAATTAGCTCATTTTAACTCTGACTTACTTTGTCAGGCGCTCTTATCTCTAAGAGCTTCTTTACTCAAATTTCTTGACAAGTACTTTTTTGTGTGTTTATTTCATATACTGTTTAATTTTCAATGTCCAATGCGCCGTTTTGTTTGGTGCTTGACTAGTATATCACTTTTCCACCCCTTTTGTCAATACTTTTTTTAAATTTTTTTCAGTTTTTTTGAAATTTCTTTTTTTTATAATGTATTTTACTAATCAAAACCCATATTTTCCTCATATAACTATTAATTTTTAACATAAAATATCATTTGACTTTGCTAAATTTATATAGTACAATATTTATTATAGTAAATTAAACAGACAAAAAGGAGCTTTTATATGGAATTAACATCCGTGAAAACAATAAAATATATTAAGGACAAATACGGCTTCAATATGAGCAAGGGGCTTGGTCAAAATTTCCTTTTAGATAAAAATGTTCTTTTAAATATATGCAAAGCTGCGGAGCTCGATAGCGAAAGCGGAGCAATCGAAATAGGCCCCGGCATCGGAGTTTTAACAAACGAGCTTGCAAACTTTTCAAAAAAAGTCGTTTCAATAGAGCTTGATAATCGTCTTAAAGATATTTTAGACGAAACTTTAGAAAATCATACAAATATAAACATAATTTTTTCAGATATTTTGAAGACCGACCTAAATAAGGTAATTGAAGAAAACTTTTCAGATTGCAAAAAAGTCAGTCTTGCCGCAAATCTTCCGTATTATATAACAACACCCATACTGACATCAATTTTGGAAAATCCAACCCTGGGAATAGACAACATAGTCGTTATGGTGCAAAAGGAAGTTGCAGAGCGAATATGTGCCGCTCCCGGAAACAAAAATTGCTCCGCTTTTTCCGTTTTGGTGCACTACTACTCAAATCCCGAGCTTATAGAAATTGTTCCTGCAAAATCATTTATGCCTGCGCCAAAGGTTGATTCGGCGGTTGTCAAACTGAAACTTTTATCAAAACCCAAGGTTTCGCCCAAAAGCGAAAAATTATTTTTCTCAACGGTAAAAGCAGCTTTCGGTCAAAGACGAAAAACGCTTTTAAATGCGCTTTCAGGTTCAGGCGCCTTTCAGCTTTCAAAAGAAGAATTTAAAGAAATATTTAAAAATATCGGCTTTTCCGAAAACATCCGTGGCGAGCAATTAACAATTGAAGATTTTTGTAAGCTGGCTGATTTTATATACAATATAACATTATAACCAAAAAGCAGAGTGTTCACCAAAAAACACTCTGCTTTTAAATTTATAACTGCTCTTTCAAGTCCTATCAATCTATCAAATCGCAAATACTGTTTGAAAATTCAACGGGGTCTTCAATATTCAAGCCCTCAATAAGAAGTGCGCTCGAATAAATAATTTTAGTATATTTCTTAAACTTTTCCTTGTCGCTGTTATACAAATTCTTAAGCGTATCAAAAAGCTTATGATTAATATTAACTTCAAGAACTTTCTGCGCCTCTATGTGATTTTGTTGGGGCATTTTGTTCAAAACTTTTTCCATCTCTACCGACAAATCGCCCTCACTTGTTATGCACACAGGATGATTTTTAAGCCTTGCCGTTCCTCTTACAGCGCTAACCTTTCCACTAAGCTCCTCTTTCATAAGCTCAAACATATCCTTGTTTTCTTCCTTGGTTGTTTCCTCTTTTTTAGTTTCCTCGTCAGTTTCTATTCCCAAATCGCTTGCCGAAACAGACTTAAACTCTTTCTCCTTGTACGTTCCAAGAATTTTAATTGCAAACTCATCAACGTCCTCTGTAAGATAAATAATTTCATATCCTTTATCTAAAACAGCCTCAACCTGTGGCATTTTTGAAATCTTATCCGCATTCTCTCCCGTAGCGTAATAAATATATTTTTGGTCTTCCTTCATATTATCAACATATTCATTAAGCGTTACATATTTTTTATCATTTGAAGATATAAACATAATTATATCTTTTAATACATCCTTATCTGCACCATAGTTATCATAAATACCAAACTTAAGCTGTCTTGCAAATGCCTTATAAAATTCCTCATACGCTTCTCGGTTGTTTTTGAGCATATTTTCAAGCTCGCTTTTTATTTTCTTCTTTATGTTTGATGCAATAGCCTTAAGCTGACGGTCGTGCTGAAGGATTTCTCTTGAAATATTCAACGACAAATCCGCCGAATCAACCAAGCCTTTAACAAAACCGAAATAATCAGGAAGCAGCTCCTCGCATTTATCCATAATCAAAACGCCATTTGAATAAAGCTGCAATCCCTTTTGAAATTCCTTTGTATAATAGTCAAACGGCGTATGCTTCGGAATAAACATAAGCGCAGTATAGCTAACAATACCGTCTGTATTTGTATGAATAACCTTCGCAGGCACGTCAAAATCAAAGAACTTATCTCTGTAAAAATTATTATAATCCTCATCCGAAAGCTCAGCCTTGCTCTTTTTCCAAATAGGAATCATACTGTTAAGAATTTCATCCTCTTTATATTCTTCAAACTCCTCACTATCTTCCTTTTTTCTGCTCTTTGTAACAAGCATTTTTATAGGATATTTTATATAGTCGGAATATTTTTTAACAAGTGCTCTTATTTTATATTCGTCCAAAAATTCATCATAATTCTCATCTTCTGTATTTTTCTTTATGCTAAGAGTTATCTTCGTTCCAATCTCATCGCTCTTGCAAGGCACTATATCATATCCCTCTGCACCCTTTGACTGCCACATAAACGCCTCGCCGCTTCCAAATTTACGGCTGACAACGCTTACGCAATCCGCAACCATAAATGCCGCATAAAAGCCAACGCCAAACTGACCGATTATATCAACATTTTCAACCTTTTCGTTTTCCTTTTTAAATGCAAGCGAGCCGCTTTTTGCGATTGTTCCAAGATTTTCCTCAAGCTCCTTTTCGTCCATACCAATTCCCGTATCAGTTATTGTTAAAAGGCGCCTTTCCTTGTCGGCTTCAATTCGGATATAAAAATTTTCTCTGTTAAACTCTATATTTTCATCCGAAAGCGAAATATAATAAAGCTTATCAATTGCATCATTTGCATTCGAAATAAGCTCACGCAAAAAGATTTCCTTATGCGTATAAATTGAATTAATCATCATATCAAGCAAGCGCTTTGATTCAGATTTAAACTGTTTTGCCATAAAAAAACATCTTCCTTCTTAAATAAAAATAAAATATAGATTAGCACTCTCAGCCTTTGAGTGCTAATCTATATTTTACCACATTATTCTTTTTTGTCAAGTCCTTTTGTTATTGTTTACAATATATACATATATTAACTATACTAAAATAAACAGCGAAAATTTCTTTACATCTATCCCTGGCTATGGTATAATTTATATGTTAAGCTATTTTTATAAAACGAAAGGATATGGTGCTTAATATGAAAAAAATCACAAAAATCTTTTTAGTTTCACTTATTGTTTTTTGTTTGGGGGCTTTGCCCGCATTTGCCGCATCAACAATTGAGTTTTCAATCGGCAAGGCAGAGATGTTTAAAAATTCAGGAACGATTGAAAAAAGCGACTTGCTTGCCGCTCCATACATAAAAGACGGCAGAACAATGGTACCGCTAAGAGCTATATCCGAGGCTTTCGGAAGCTCCGTAACGTGGGATGATGCAACAAAAACTGTTGGAATTTCATCAAACAATAAAACTATCTCGTTGGTTGTTGGCGAAAACAAGATGCTTGTTGATGGCGTTGAAAAGCCGCTTGACTATGTCAGTGAAATTGTTAACTCAACAACATTTATTCCGCTTAGCGCTGTCAGCGAAAATTTAGGTTTCTATGTTTATTTCGTTGATGCAACAAAGCAAATTCTTATAGACGACACTATGCCCGCCTTTATTCTTGGAAACACCCCTGTTCCATACAATGAAATTGCAACAATGTATGAAATAACCAAGCCCGCAGCCGAGTCGTTTAAAAATCAGGACGAATTTAATCAGGCAAATTATAGTACTATTTTTTCTATTTATCAATATCTCGACTCTATAGCCTCAACCAATGAAATTATAGGCGAATACGCTTCCTTAACCGATGATGAAAAGGCAGAAATCATTAATGCAACAAGCGATAACGCTAATTTGCCTTCAAGCAAAATACTTTCAGGCTCATTTGCAAAAATTATGCAAGATTCCATTCTAATGGAAAAGGCTCAGTCTGCATTCATAGAATCTGTAAAAATCCCGATTGAGGAAGCCGAAAAAATTTATAAGGAAAATTATGTTTGCGCAAAGCACGTATTGGTAGCAATCAGCGAAAACAGAAGCGACGAAGAGGCAAAGGCCTTAGCGGATGAAATATATAAAAGAGCGGCGGCAGGCGAGGATTTCGATTTATTAATAAATGAATACGGCGAAGACCCGGGAATGGCAAACGCACCTGACGGATACGTTTTTACTAAAGGTGAAATGGTTGTTGAATTTGAAGAGGGAACATACGCTCTTAGGGATGAGCAAATCAGCGAGCCAATCAAAACATCATACGGCTACCATATTATAAAGCGTCTACCTCTTCCCAACGATGAAAAATTCATTAATTCTTTAAGAGGGGAGTTGGCATACAATCAGGCTTCTGCCGAGTTTTCAAAAGAAAACGAAAAGCTTGAAATCGTTGTAAACATTTCTCCCGAAGAATTTTTTAATTACTATAACGGTTCAGCGGAATAATAAATTCATATTTATCAAAAAATCGGGGCCGCAGATTTTATAAACTGCAGCCCCGATTTTTAATATAAAGCTTTTACCGACAAGCTTATCAAACTTTTCATTAAACCTCTAATATGTCCCAATGGTAGAAAATTCAAGTATCTGTACGATAGAGCAGGTTTTGTAGAACAGAAGAATATTAGCAGTGTGAGGATTTCAGTAATTGTCCATATGCTGAAAAAGCAAAAAGCTTTGATGACAGCATAAATTTTAAAATATGAATTGAAAATATCACCTGTTTTTAATAAGCTATTTGGCATACCCAAAATCCGTAAAAATCACATAGAAACACAAAAGGGACCTCAAACGAGGTCCCTTTCGTTATTTGTGCGGCTTTTTTTACAGCCCCTTTTATTTTATTCTTAAACAACAATTTTGAAATTAAAACAATTTCATAAATCTGCCTACCATAACAGCAACCTCAGCTCTTGTTGCAGCGCCTGTAGGTTGAACTGTTCCGTCCTCATAGCCCTTAACAACGCCCGCATTTGCCAAAGCATAAATAGCCTCTGTAGCATAATCTGCAATATTAGCAGAATCGCCAAAAGCGATAGGTGTTGTATTTGCACTATATCCCTTTGCAGTCATAATTCTGTAAAGAATTGTCATAATATCCTGACGAGTGATGCTTGCTTCAACGCCAAACTCAGTTGCGCTTACGCCCTTAATCAAGCCCGCAAACTCAGCATATCCGATATATGGAGTATACCAAGCATTTTTAGCATCCTCAAACGAAGAAGCCTTGTTTTCATTAACTGCAGCTTCGCCATACATTGCAACAACAGCAACCTTTGCAAACTCTGCTCTCTTGATTAGGTTTGCAGGCATAAATACGCCATTGCCATATCCTGCCAAAATCTTCTTTGAAGAAAGCTCATAAATAGCTTCCGAAGCCCAATCGTATCCGTCAAGGTCAACATACTTGATTTCTTCAACAGGTGGTTTTGACGGTGTAGTTCCTGACGAACCGCCCACATAAGAGTCTTCTTCACCGTCTTCTTTCTGAGCTCCAGAATATTTCTTTGTTTCCTCCTTAATATCCCCATCTAACTCCTCTACTGTCTTTGGAGTCAACTTTTTAACTGCCGCAATAACCTGCTTCTTCTGGAATGGTGTCAACTTCTTGAATTTCGCAGTTGAAGCCAAGCCTAACTCTTCCATATAACCTGCAACATCATCAATTGCAGTATTATCAGATGTTACAGTAACAATATTAGCTACTTCCAAAACGCCTTCAACCATTTTTTCTGCGCTGTCATAACCTCTGTTAGAGATTAATGTTTTGTAGGTTGCCTTTTCTTCGTCTGTTAAGTTTTCGAAAAGCTCAAACGCTTCTTCAGGAATATACTCCTCATAATCAGCAACATCAGAAATCAAGCCCGCATTCAAAGCAGCTGTGAAAACTTCTTTATCAATTTCATCTGCAACTACGCCGATGTGCACAGGTCGAATATCGTCAGGGTTAATATCGCCAAGAACTTCATTAGCCATAATCATACCTGCAGCATCAAGCTCAGCCGCTGTATTAACTTCTGCGGAAGCCTCAGCATCCAACAATGCCCACAATTCAGCATCAATACCCAAAACGTCGCTCTTTGTATTGATTGTTGAAATTACATCTTCCTTTGTTTCTTCCACTAAAATTTCTCTTACTGCGCCTGTTCTGTTAGCCGGAGCCGCAAAATATACTGTTGTATCTGCTATATCACCTGCTGTTGCAACAACGCTGTAAATTCCCGATGCTGCATCCGCTGCCAACGTGAAAACATAAGTATATGTTCCGTCAGCATTAACAAAAGTCTGTCCTAAATCTGCAACCTTATCCGTCGGGAATTTGCCCGTAATCTCATCTTTAATTGCACCAGGCAACAAAAGAGAGATAGCTATACCAACCTTGTCAAAAGCCTCAGTTATACCCGTAACTGTAATCTCAGTTGTTGTAATATCCTGTTCCGCTGTAACAGAAGGTGCGGCATATGATGTAACTGCGCTAAGCATAATCATCGCAACCACCATTACTACTGAAACAAGCTTAGAAAACTTTGTGTGTTTCATATCATCTATTCCTCCTCTCCCGTATCCGTACGAAAAGCGTCTCCGCTTTTCGTACTCAATCGGGCATTAAAATTACTTAGATAAACATTTAACCTAAAGTGGTTACTTATTAA
>JAZNSA010000095.1:0-8092 GCA_045590935.1 Clostridia bacterium
GTTATACTCATATTGCAAAGGCACAAGCAGATATGACTATGCGTGATCATGTTCGTCCTGATGGTAGTGTTGTGCATGGTGTTAACCATGATATAGATACGGGTGAGGTGGTTGACACGGTTGCTGGACAGGGATATTGCGTTGGTTCATCATGGTCAAGAGGTCAGGCTTGGGCTGTTTATGGATTTGCACTAAGCTATCTACATACAGGAGAAGAGAAATATCTTGACACAGCTAAGAAAGTTGCGCACTACTTTATTGCGGCTTGTTGCGACGATTATTTGCCAAAATGCGATTTCAGAAGCCCTGAAGAGCCTGTTATCTATGATGCAACAGCAGGTGCAATAACAGCTTGCGGATTGATTGAAATTTCAAAGCACGTTCCTGAAAATGAAAAGAGAATGTACTTGAATGCGGCAGTTAAGATGCTTAAAGCTATGGAAGAAAAATTCTGTGATTGGACAGATAAAGAGGATTCTATCGTTCAAAACGGAACGGAAAGATATGGCGGCGGAGAGCATATGCCTATTATATATGGCGATTTCTACTTTGCTGAGGCAATTTATATGCTTCGTAACGGAGAAGTTAAGTTCTGGTAAGCTTTTAAAGCATAGAATTGAGTAAGTCGGATGATTGCGGGCAGGTCGCCGTGAGGCGCTGTCTGAGGAAAGTCCGGGCTTCATAGGGCAAGGGTGCCGGATAACGTCCGGCGAAGGCGACTTCAGGGAAAGTGCAACAGAAAGCAAACCGCCTAAGTTTTTTAGGTAAGGATGAAACGGCGAGGTAAGAGCTCACCGGCAGGCAGGAGACTGTCTGACCATGTAAACCCCACCCGAAGCAACACCACATAAGAGGGAATTAAGTCGGCCCGACGCTTCCTCGGGTAGGTGGCTGAAGATATGCGGTAACGTGTATATAAGATAGATAATCATCCAAGACAGAACCCGGTTTATAGACTTACTCATTAAATAAAAAATAAACCTCAAAGCCATTGGCAATTGCCTTTAGCTTTGAGGTTTTTTACTTGATTTTAAAATAAGGATTTTATATCGTCTAAGAAAACTTTATATGCCTTGTATGTCATATAGCAGTCAAATTTGTTTGATACCTCATACGGCGAGTGCATACACAAGATAGGTGTTCCGCAATCGATTACGTTAAGACCAAGGTTTGCAACGTATTGTGCGATTGTTCCGCCACCACCTACATCAACCTTTCCTAGCTCGCCATTTTGCCACAATACATCATTGTCGTTAAATAGCTTTCTTACTCTTGCAGAAAATTCTGCGCTCGCATCAGACGAGTCTGATTTTCCTCTGCCGCCTGTATATTTACATACCAAAACGCCACAACCCGCAAAAGCTGAATTGTATTTATCGTGAACCTCGCTGTGCTTTGGCTCATAAGCCGCACCAACGTCAGCAGAAAGGCAATTCGATGCGGAAAGGGCACTGTTTAGAGTATATGCATCGCAGGCACCCTCTTGATTCGTAATCATTTTTGACAAAATAAGTTCAAAGAATCTCGACCTCATACCCGTTTGCCCCATTGAACCGATTTCTTCCTTATCAACAAGCATACACATTGCAGTTTTTTCGGGAGTAGAGGTCAGGTCAAAAATAGATTTTAAGGCTGCATAGCCGCAAACCCTGTCGTCCTGACCGTATGCACCAATCATACCTCTGTCAAAGCCTATATCACGAGCTTTCTGAGCGGGAACGAATTCGATTTCTGCGCTTGTGAAATCCTCTTCCGTAATTCCGTATTTTTCATTTAAAAGATGTAAAATATTAAATTTAACCTTTTCTTTTATTTCGTCATCACCCTTAGGAAGAGAGCCAATTAATATGTTGAAATTTTCTGCATTGAAAGCTTTGGCAACTGTTTGAGTCATCTGTTCCTGAGAGAGGTGCGGTAAGAGGTCCGTTATAGTGAAAACAGGGTCGTCTTCATTTTCGCCTATACAGATATCAATGGTTGTGCCGTCTGTTTTGCAGATGCAGCCATGCATTGCCAAAGGAAGCGTAAGCCAATGATATTTTTTAATTCCACCATAATACTGCGTTTTAAACCAAGCCATATTCTCGCTTTCAAAAACAGGGCGAAGCTTCAAGTCGATTCTTGGGGAGTCAACGTGTGCAGCAACAAGATTTACGCCGTCTGCAACCTTTTTGTTTCCGATAACAGCAAGCAAAATCCCCTTATTATTATTTATTGCATAAACCTTATCACCGGGATTTAAAGCAGATTTGCCGAAAAGAGGTACAAAACCGTTTTCTTCGGCAAGCCTGACTGCTTGCTCAATTGCTTCCCTTTCTGTTTTTGCGAGGTCTAAAAAGCTTTTGTAGCCGTCGCAATAGTCAAATGCCTCTTTTTGAAGCTCAGGAGTTAAAACTTCATTAACGTGCTTCGGTGAGTATGATAGTGAGTCAAATAATTCTTTATCTGTCATAATATTATTCCTTCCTTCTTTTTATACTAAGGATATTTTAACACATAATGATTGATTTAACAATAACTAATTAAAAAAAATAAAAAATATTTTTTTAGCATTAAAAAGCGGAGAAAAATGTGAGGTGATTTTATCAAAAAAAAACGAAAAAAATTTTGTGAGAAATTTAATTAAAAAAGTTCAAAAAAACAAATTTTCGACTATGATTAGAGAATGTTTTTTAAAAAAATAAGTTTACATAAAAACATCAAAAAATATTTTAAATTGCAGTGTTATCCACTTATCCACTAAGTTATCCATATAAAATGCGGGTGTTTTTAAAAAAAAGGGCTAAGTTTCTCACATATCCACTAAGTTATCCACATTGAAAAGCATAAAAATAAAAAAATTTTAAACATTATCGTTGTTTACATAAAACATCAATATGCAAGCTTTTTTCTTTACATTCCTAAAATCGAAAAAGATGCACATAAAGATTTTTAAAAGTAAATTTAAAAAAAAGTAATTCTACAAAAAATGACAAATTTTAAAATGATACAGAAATGAAACTTTATTTTTTTGCTTATTTGTGATACAATATAATCAGGATAAGAATACATTAAAATATATGGGAGGGATTTTTGTGAAAAAAAGTTTTTTAAAAGGCTTTGTTTCGGGCGTGGCACTATGCGTTGCGTTTGCAACTACTGCCGCACTTGCAGGAAGTGTTTTTGAAAAAATCGAAGTCGCACGAGGGGCAATGAATTTAATAGTTGATGACAAGCAAGTTGATATAGACAATTTTTTATATAATGATAAGACCTATGTGCCGCTCCGCAAGTTTGCAGAGGCGCTTGATTTGGTTGTCAGATACGACGACAAAACAAAAACTGTTTCCGTTGTTGACAAGGGAACGCATCAGATGCTGAGCAGGGAAATTGCTTTTTTGGTAAACGGACAGGCAGTAAGAACGAATTATTTTACTGAGGTTACAAATTATTATAAGCTGAATATGGGTATGGATGATGTTAGCGGAAGCGAGGCTGAGGAGTTTAAGGAGTATGTACGCAACGAGGTAACGGCTATGATGGTTGTTAAGCAGATTGCAGAGGACTTGTCGATAACGCTTACTCAAACTGAAAGACGCTTGTTAGAAGAAAAAATAACCCTTTATGAAAATAATATGGGTGGGCATGATGCATTTGTTGAGTTTTTGGGTAAATATTCTGTGAGCTATGAAACATATTACGCTATTCAGGAGAATTTTGCACTTCGCTCTAAGGTGCTAGATATTATGACAGACGAAATAACCGACGAGGAGCTTTTGAAATATTATGATGAAAATAAGAAAAGCTATTTGTCGGAAAAGGTTAGCGCAAAGCATATTCTGATACGCACGAGTGATGATTTGGGCTATCCTTATGCCGACAGTGTAAAGCTTCAAAAGAAAGCCTTGGCGGATGAAATTTTAGAAAAAATAAGAAACGGCGAAGAGGAATTTAATGATATGATGTACCAATATTCCGAGGACCCGGGGCTTATGGCGTATTCAGGAATTTATACATTCGGAAAAGGCGAAATGCTTCAAGCGTTTGAAACAGCGGCGTTTTCTATGGAGAAGGGGCAGCTGTCCGATGTTATTGAAACCGAGATTGGCTATCATATTATATATCTTGTTGATAAGTACAGGATATATGAGTCATTTGACGAGGTTAAGCAAGAAATTTATAATACTCTCAGAAACGAGCGCTACTATATGGAGATAGAGCCGAAAATCCAAAAGGCAGATATAATTTATAACCATGACGTATGGAATAATTTAAAGCTTTAATAAAGAAGGTGGGTTTTAGCTGTGGTTAAATTTAATAACGACTGGGATGAAATTTTGGAGGGCGAGTTTGAAAAGCCGTATTACATAAAGCTTCGCGCTTTTTTAGCTGAGGAATATAGGAAAAATACGATTTATCCCGATATGTATAAAATTTTTGATGCCCTAAAGCTTACTGCGTATAAAGACGTTAAAGCTGTTATTTTAGGACAGGACCCGTACCATGGAGCGGGACAGGCGCATGGTCTTGCGTTTTCTGTTCAAAAGGGGATTGATATTCCGCCTTCACTTTTGAATATGTATAAAGAGTTAAAAAATGATTGCAATTGCTTTATTCCCAATAATGGATATCTTGAAAAGTGGGCAAGACAAGGCGTTTTGCTTTTGAATGCATCGCTTACAGTAAGGGAAGGAATGGCAAATTCTCATCAGAGTGCGGGTTGGCAGATTTTTACGGATAGAGTCATAGAGCTTTTAAATGAAAGAACGAGCCCTATTGTATTTCTTCTTTGGGGCGCGAACGCAAGAGCAAAAAAAGCGCTTATAACAAATCGGGTACACTCAATACTTGAAGCACCTCACCCAAGCCCGCTATCGGCGCACAGGGGATTTTTCGGTTGCGGTCATTTTTCAAAGACAAATCAAATTTTAAAGGAAAATGGTTTGAGTGAAATCGACTGGCAGATAGAGAATATTTAGCAAACAATAAGATTAGGTTGTGCAGTTTTTTTAAAAAAAGAGTGTTTTTTGAGCCGAAAAATTTATATGGGGTTATATTAAAGATGTTTTCTGCGTGTTTTTTTAAAAAAAACGTTTTTTTTATCAAAATGATATTGACATTTGCGAAAAAAATATATATAGTGTATGTATAATGGATAATTATGCTTGCTAAAGGCGAATAAGCAAAAGATGTGAGCGTTTTTGTCGTTAAAATATATAGGGGCGGTGTGTTATATTGCAGCGCTTTCGATATGGAAGGGGATTGATAAATGTCCAATCAGATTATACGTCTTGAAAACGTATCAATGGAATTTGGAGCTACCGAGGTTTTAAATAATTTGACGCTCGATATAAATGAGAGTCAGTTTGTAACGCTTCTCGGTCCGTCGGGGTGTGGAAAAACAACGACACTTCGTATTATAGGGGGATTTGAAAAGCCCACTCAGGGAAAGGTTTTTTATGAGGGCAAGGACATAACGGAGTTGCCGCCATATAAACGCAATCTCAATACTGTGTTCCAAAAATATGCGCTTTTTCCGCATATGGACGTATATGAAAATGTAGCATTTGGTCTACGACTTAAAAAAATGCCTAACCAGCAGATTAAGGAAAAGGTTTTGGAAATGCTTAAATTAGTCGGGTTGGAGGGGTATGAAAAAAGAGATATTAATGCTCTTTCCGGAGGTCAGCAGCAGAGAGTGGCAATTGCGCGCGCGCTTGTTAATGAGCCGAAGGTATTGCTTTTGGATGAGCCTCTTGGCGCTCTTGACTTAAAGCTCAGGAAAGAAATGCAGATAGAATTAAAAAGGATACAGCAGCGCCTTGGAATAACATTTGTTTATGTTACGCATGACCAGGAGGAAGCGCTTACTATGTCCGATACGATAGTTGTTATGAGAGGCGGGGTTGTTCAGCAGATGGGAACGCCGCAGGATATTTATAATGAGCCTCAAAATGCATTTGTTGCGGATTTTATAGGAGAGTCTAATATTATAGACGGAATAATGAAAAAAGATGAGCTGGTAAATTTTTGCGAGCTTGATTTTGTGTGCGTTGATAAGGGCTTTGCTGAAAATGAGGCGGTCGATGTTGTAATTCGCCCTGAAGATATTGTTGTTTGCGCAAATGCAGAAGAATTTAAGCTTCAAGGAAAGGTTGAATCGTGTATTTTTAAGGGCGTTCACTATGAAATGGTTATTGATGCTCAAAGCTATAAGTTTTTAGTTCATTCAACGCTTGCGAGCAAGCCGGGAGAAATCGTCGGGCTGAGCGTTAAGCCGTTTGATATTCATATTATGCATAAGGAGGGCGGCAGAGCATGAAAAAGACATGGATTGCATATCCGTACGTGTTGTGGTCTGTGATTTTTACGATTGTTCCTATGTTTCTTATTTTGTATTATGGATTCACAACGACGACGAAAAGCGGAGAAATTGTTTTTTCGCTTGAGAATTACAGGCTGTTTTTCGGAAATGAGATTTATATTACGGCGCTTTGGCGGTCTTTGTATTTTTCGGCAATATCAACGGTAATTTGCTTAATTATAGGTTATCCCGTTGCATATATTCTTGCAAGAGCAAAGCTTAAAAACAAGAGCTTTCTTTTGTTGGTGCTTGTTATTCCTATGTGGATGAATTTGCTTTTGAGAACGTATGCGTGGATGATTTTGCTTGACAATAATGGGCTTTTTAATATGATGCTCGAATTTTTTGGTGCAAAGCCTGTGCAGCTGCTTTATAATGAGCAATCGATAATTTTTGGTATGGTATATAATTTTTTGCCGTTTATGATTTTGCCTATTCATTCGGTTTTGGTTAAGATGGATAGGTTTGCAATTGAAGCGGCTCAGGATTTGGGAGCAAATAAGTTTCAGGTTTTCAAAAGAGTAATTCTTCCGCTCAGCGTTCCGGGAATATTGTCGGGAATAACGATGGTATTTATGCCTGCGGTTACGACGTTTGCTATTTCAGATATTTTGAGCGGCAGAAAAATAAGCCTTATGGGAAACTTGATAGAAAATCAGTTTGTTCGTCAGGATAATTGGCATTTGGGAGCGGCTATTTCAATTGTTTTAATTATTTTTATTCTGGCATCCATGATATTCACCTCTAAGTACGAGAAGGATAACGAAGGAGGGGGATTGTTTTGACAAAAACTTTAAAAAAGCTTTATCTTACATTGATATATGTTTTTATGTATGCACCAATAATTATTATGATGGTGTATTCGTTTAATGATTCAAGAGCAAGAAGCGCAAAGTGGAAGGGATTTACGTTTAAGTGGTATGCTGAGCTTTTTGAAGATTCTCAGATGCTTAAGGCACTGCAGACAACCCTTTATATTGCGATTATTTCCGCAATTATTGCAACAATTGTAGGAACGCTTGCGGCTATAGGAATTCATAATATGAAGAAAAAGCCAAAAACGGTTGTTATGAATATAACGTATTTGCCTGTTATGAATCCCGATATTGTAACGGGTATATCGCTTATGATTTTGTTCGTGTTTTTGAGAATTCCTCTTGGAAAGGTATCGCTTTTATTGTCGCATATTGTTTTTAATATACCTTATGTTATAATTTCTGTTTTGCCAAAGCTTGCGCAATTTAACAGAAATATGTATGAGGCGGCGCTCGATTTGGGGTGTAGCCCTTTAAAGGCGTATTGGAGGATTGTTTTTCCGGAGATAATGCCCGGAATTATGACGGGATTTCTTTTTGCGCTGACTCTTTCGATTGATGATTTTGTTGTAAGCTTCTTTACGGCAGGAGCGGGCGCGACAAATCTTTCGATATTTATATATTCGGCAGTAAGTAAGAAGTATAATCCGTCTATTAATGCGTTGTCTACACTAATGTTTATAACGATATTTGTTTTGCTTCTGATTATAAATTTCAGAACGTCAAAAAAGAAGGAATTTGAAAAGTAAAAATAGTTTAAAATAATATTTTTAGGAGGACTGTAATGATGAAAAAAGTTGTTTCGGTTTTGCTTGCGGTATGTGTGATGTTTAGTATGGTTTTTGTTTTTTCCGGTTGTGGAGGAAAGAAAAGTGAGGCTAAGGAGATAATAAAGGTTTATAATTGGGGAGAATTTATTGCAGAAGATGTTTTG
>JAZNSA010000096.1:0-6915 GCA_045590935.1 Clostridia bacterium
ATAATGCTATGCGTTATGTTCTGTTTATTAATAAATACAAATTTACAGGGCGCAGTTTTATTAGGAGGATTTACAAAAAATGAGTTTACAGGTAGAAAAATTAGAGAAGAATATGGCAAAGCTTACAATCGAAGTTTCAGCAGAAGAGTTCGATAAGGCAATAGATAAGGCATACCAGAAGAACAAAGGTAAGATGGCAGTTCCTGGTTTTAGAAAGGGTAAAGTACCTCGCCAGATGATTGAAAAGATGTATGGCGTAGGCGTTTTCTATGAAGATGCTGCTAACGAGATTATCCCAGAAGCATATGAAGCTGAACTTGAGAATTGTGAACTTGAAATTGTATCACAGCCAAAGATTGATGTAGTTCAGATCGAAAAGGGTAAATCGTTCATCTTCACAGCAGAAGTTGCCGTTAAGCCAGAGGTTGAATTAGGAAAGTATACAGGATTTGATATTGAAAAGCCAGAAGTAGAAGTTACAGATGATGAAGTAAATGCAGAACTTGACAGAGCAAGAGAACAGCAGGCTAGAACAATTCCTGTTGAAGATAGAGCAGTTATGGATGGCGATATGACAGTTATTGACTTCGAAGGTTTTGTAGATGGTGTTCCATTTGAAGGTGGTAAGGGAACAGATTATTCTCTTACAATCGGATCTCATTCATTCATCGATACATTTGAAGAGCAGTTAATCGGAAAAGCTATCGGCGAAGAAGTAGAGGTTAATGTAACATTCCCAGAAGAATATCATGCAGAAGAGTTAAAGGGTAAGCCAGCTTTATTTAAGGTTACAGTTAAGGAAATCAAGGTAAAAGAGCTTCCTGAGCTTGATGATGATTTTGCTCAGGATGTAAGCGAATTTGATACTTTGGATGAATACAAAAAAGACATAAGAGCAAAGCTTGAAAAGAACGCTGAAGATAGAGTTAAGCGAGAGACAGAGGATGCGGCAGTTGAATTTGTTGTTTCAAAGATGAAGGTAAATATTCCTAATGTTATGATTGAGAATCGTATAGACGAGATGGTTCGTGAGTTTGAAATGAAGATTTCTTATCAGGGATTAAATCTTGAAACATACTTGCAGTATGCAGGTCTTGAGATGGATAAGCTAAGAGAGCAGATGAAAGAGCAGGCTGAAAATCAGGTTAAGAGTATGCTTGCGCTTGAGGCTATGGCAAAGAGAGAAAAAGTTAAGGTTTCTAAGGATGAAATCGAGGAAGAGTATGCTAAGCTTGCTGCTGAGTATAAAGTTGAGCTTGACCAGATTAAGAGCTATATCGCTGAAGATGATGTTAAAAAGAGCATTTCAACTAACAAGACAATCGACGTTTTGATGAAAAAAGTAAACTATGTTGAAAAGGCTGCAGATGCAGAGTAATATTTTTCAAATTATGTATTAAAATAGCTTATATGTGTGCTGTATGTCTTTTTGGCATACGGCACATAGTGTATATGGTAAAAAAATGAATAAAATATGTATAACACATTAAATAAGTGTTAATTTAAGGAGGCAATGTAGTTATGAGTTTAGTTCCAACAGTAATTGAGCAGACAAATCGTGGAGAGCGTGCGTATGATATTTATTCAAGGCTTTTGAAAGAAAGAATAATCTTTCTTAGCGATGAGGTTAATGATGTAACTGCAAGTCTTGTTGTTGCGCAGCTTTTGTTTTTGGAAAGCGAAGACCCTGATAAGGATATTCAGCTTTATATTAATAGCCCGGGAGGCTCTATAACGGCAGGAATGGCTATTTATGACACTATGCAGTTTATAAAGTGCGATGTTTCAACGATTTGTATTGGTATGGCAGCAAGTATGGGTGCATTTTTGCTTGCTGCGGGTGAAAAAGGAAAGCGTTTTGCACTTCCTAACAGCGAAGTTATGATTCATCAGCCACTTGGCGGTATGCAAGGTCAGGCAACGGATATTAAAATTCACGCTGACAGAATTATAAAAATGCGTGAAACATTGAATAAGATTTTGAGCGAGAGAACAGGGCAGAGCCTTGAAACAATTGCTAAAGATACTGAGAGAGATAATTTTATGGGAGCTTATGAGGCGAAGGAGTATGGCTTAATAGATGCTGTCATAGAAAAGAAGGAAGTTAAATAATCTTTAGAAGTTAAATGATTTTTGATATTTTGCAATAAAGGGGGCATAAGGTTAATGTCAAATACGAAAACGCCAAGCGGTCCGAAAACTGTCAGATGTTCTTTTTGCGGATGCCTTGAGGGAGAAACGAAAGGGCTTGTTGCTGGACCGGGGGTTTATATATGCAGCGACTGCGTTGACTTGTGCAGAGAGGTTTTGGATGGCAGAAATGGCGAGGCGGCGGAAATAGACCTTTCTGATATTCTGAAGCCAAAGGAAATAAAAGATATTCTTGACAAATATGTTATTGGGCAGGATGCGGCGAAGCGTGCTATGGCAGTTGCAGTATATAATCATTATAAGAGAGTTTCAAATCCGTCTGCGGAAGATGATGAAGTTGAATTAACAAAGAGTAATATATTGTTTTTGGGGCCAACGGGCTCAGGAAAAACATTCCTTGCTCAGACGCTTGCTAAAATATTACAGGTTCCTTTTGCAATAGCAGATGCAACTTCACTTACTGAGGCGGGATACGTTGGAGAAGATGTTGAAAATATTCTTTTAAAGCTTATTCAGGCGGCAGATGGGGATATTGAAGCGGCTGAACACGGAATTATATATATTGATGAAATTGACAAGATAACAAGAAAAAGCGAAAATCCGTCAATAACTAGAGATGTTAGCGGCGAGGGAGTTCAGCAGGCGCCTTTGAAAATTTTAGAAGGAACTGTTGCGTCTGTTCCGCCTCAGGGCGGCAGAAAGCATCCTCATCAGGAGCTTTTGCAGATTGATACAACTAATATATTGTTTATCTGTGGCGGTGCATTTGATGGAATTGAAAAAATTATTGAGGGCAGAGTCGGAAAAAATTCAATTGGTTTTGGTGCTGAAATTAAAAGCAAGAAGGATATGGATATAAGCGAGGTTTTGAAGCTTATAACCCCGCAAGACCTTTTAAAATATGGCTTAATTCCTGAGTTTGTCGGACGTTTGCCCGTTGTTGCAACGCTTGATAAGCTTGATACAGATGCTTTTGTAAGAATTCTTAAAGAGCCTAAAAATGCATTGGTTAAGCAATATAAAATGCTTTTTGAATTAGACAATGTAAAGCTTGAGTTTGATGATGATGCGCTTGTGGCAATTGCAGAAAAGGCGAGTAAGCTGAATACGGGTGCAAGAGGACTTCGCTCAATAGTTGAAGAGATTATGCTTGATATTATGTATGAGGTTCCGTCGGACGATACGATTTCTAAATGTATTATTCATAAGGATGTTGTTGAAAACAATGCAGAGCCTGAGGTTATAAGAATTAAAAAGAGAGCTAAGAAAGAAGAAGTATTCCAAACTGAGGAAGATGTTGGATAATTTATAGTTTTATAATTTTAAAAAAATCACGTTGATTAATTTAGTTGACGTGATTTTTGCTTTTTGTATTGACAATGCGGCATAAAAAACGTATAATATTTTAGAGATATGATATTGCTTTAAGCATAGTAAATTATTTGTAATTATTATGTTTTAAGAATTTGAAGCTCTATCCTGCTGTGCCCGAATTTTACGTTCTTGTATTTGGTATGACCCGTAGGCTGGGTATTATGTATCATTACAATGAGGAGAACGAAAATGAATGAATTAAAAGAAAAGCTTTATCATATTATTGATAGGGGATAAGGAGGAGCTGTTTAACATATTAAGCAGCTTGGTAAAAATAAATTCGGAGAATTTCGGCAAGTACGGAAATGAAGCTGAATGCTCAGAGTACATAGCAAAATTTTATGAAGGACTTGGTTATAAAGGAGAGGTTTATTCCCCGTTTGAAATAGAAAATATTAAAAACCATCCTGACTATTTTGACGGAAGAAATCTTGAAAACAGGAAAAATGTTGCTGTTGTTGTTCTGGGAAAGAAAAGGGACAAGAGGTTAATGGTTGCTTCTCATGTTGATACGGTTGAAATTTGCTTGTTGACAGGCTTAAACCATTTGAAGAAAGACGAAAGGCTGAGCTTGAAGCAATTCCTGATTTTACGGGAAGCGTTGTTGCGGCAAGACCGATGCGAATAATGGAATTTGCAGTAGGCGAAAATGGCGGAGTGAATTCAGAATAATGAATATATGGAGTGCGATAAGCTTATTAAGCTTACGAAAGTTATTGCGGGCTTTCTTGCAGAGTACAAATAATTAGCCAAATTAAGAAAAATTGGGGAAAATGAAAGAATATATAGAATTTTCAACGGTTGAATTGATAAAAAAAGTTATAATAATATATACATAGAAATGTACAAAAATTCAAAAAATGAAATTTTTAAACAAAAGTATTGCAATTTTAAGCATACTATGTTATAATAACCCTATTCTAATAGAAGGAAGTGTTGAAAAATGACATACGTTGAAAGAACATTAGAAGATTTGAAGAAGAAAAATTCTCATGAGCCTGAATTTATTCAAGCTGTTACAGAGGTTTTAGAATCTATCGAGCCTGTGCTTGAAAAGAATCCTCGTTATGAAGCTGCAGGCTTGCTTGAGAGATTGGTTGAGCCTGAGAGGCAGATTATGTTTAGAGTTCCCTGGGTTGATGATAACGGAAAGGTACAGGTTAATCGCGGATATAGAATTCAGTTTAACAGTGCTATTGGTCCTTATAAGGGCGGTCTTAGATTTGCGCCTAACGTTTATTCGGGTATTATTAAGTTTCTTGGATTTGAGCAGATATTTAAAAACAGTTTAACAGGATTGCCTATCGGCGGCGGTAAGGGTGGAGCTGATTTTGACCCTAATGGCAAGAGCGACGGGGAAATTATGAGATTTTGTCAGAGCTTTATTTCTGAGCTTTATCGTCATATCGGTGCTGAAACGGACGTTCCTGCGGGCGACCTTGGCGTTGGCGCAAGAGAAATCGGTTATATGTTTGGTCAGTATAAAAGACTTAAGAACGTATATGAAGGCGTTTTGACAGGAAAAGGTATTCCTTATGGTGGTCTTAACGGAAGAACAGAGGCAACAGGATATGGTATCGTATTCTTTGCAAGAGAAATGCTTGCTCATTTTGGCGAGGAGCTAAAGGGCAAAGAGGTTGTTGTTTCGGGATTTGGTAACGTTTCTTGGGGTACTGTACGTAAGCTTAATCAGCTTGGTGCAAAGGTTGTTACTATTTCAGGTCCTGACGGATATATCTATGACCCTGACGGCGTTACAGCAGGTGAAAAAGAAGATTACTTGCTTGAGCTTCGTGCTTCAGGAAAGAATATTTGTGCGCCTTATGCTGAAAAATTCAAGGGTGCTAAATTCTTCCCAGGTGAGAAGCCATGGGGTGTTAAAGCAGATTTGTATATTCCTTGTGCAACTCAAAACGAGATAACGATTAAGGAAGCTGAGGAAATGGTTAAAAACGGATGCAAGTTCTTGTGTGAGGGCTCAAATATGCCTACAACAAATGAAGCTGTTTCGTACCTTGTTCAAAATGGCGTTGTAGTTGGTCCTTCTAAGGCTGCAAATGCGGGCGGTGTTGCTTGTTCTTGTATCGAAATGGGACAAAATGCAGGGCACACAGTTTTCTCGCCTGACCAGGTTTATGAGCAGCTTGAGAGAATTATGGTTAATATTCATAATAGTGCCGCTGCTGCATCTGAGGAATATGGTTTGGGATATAACCTGATTGCAGGTGCTAATATAGCAGGCTTTAAGAAGATTGCAGAGTCTATGATGGCGCAGGGTATTTGCTAATTATATTCTCTATAGTTGAGAAGTTGAGATAAAATGTTAGAAAATAAAAATCGCACAGAATTGGATTGTTGTCTGTTCTGTGTGATTTTTCTTGTGAAGGGGTATAGAGCTTTATATTATTACAGGGGTGATTAAATGAATAGCGCAAGTGCAAAGCTTAAAATTTCATCAAGATATATAAAGGTTTTTCTGATGTGGGTAATTGTAGCTTTGATTATAGGGGTAATAGGCGGAACAATAGGAAGTGTTTTTCATATTTGTATCGACTATGTAACGGAAGCAAGGGGAGAATATGACTTTTTAATTTTCTTTTTGCCTCTTGGCGGACTTTTGATAACTTTTTTGTATAAACGCTTCAGTTCAAAGGGTAAAATTGATACAAATAGAGTAATAACGTCAGTAAGAGAAAGCGAAAAAGTACCATTTAGAATGATGCCGCTTATTTTTGTAAGTACGATTATCACTCATGCATTCGGAGGCTCAGCGGGCAGAGAGGGAGCGGCTTTGCAGCTTGGCGGAAGCATTGGTTATAACATAGGAAGGCTATTTCGGCTTGACAAAAAGAAAATGCGTATAATAATTATGTCGGGTATGAGCAGCGTGTTTTCGGCAATTTTTGGAACGCCGCTAACTGCTACTATATTTTCGATTGAGGTAGTTAATGTTGGAGAATTTTATTATAGTGGACTAATTCCTTGTATTATTTCATCTGTAACTTCATATATAATAAGTACTAAATTTGGACTTAGAGGAGTGCATTTTGGCGGAGTTGCCGTTGAAAGCATTACGGCATTGGCGCTTGCAAAGGTTGCAGCGCTGGCAATTTTATGTGCTGTTGTTTCAATTGCTTTTTGTGCGGCTATAGAGCATTGTAAAAAGCTAATGGACAAGGTAATAAAAAACTTATATTTGCGTGCTGCTCTTGGAGGCGTTGTAATTGTTGGACTGACATTTCTTGTAGGCAACAGAGACTATAACGGAGCGGGAATGGATGTCATAACTCGTGCTATAGGTGGAGATGCGGCAATCGGGGCATTTGCTTTAAAGATAATTTTTACTGCGATTACGATTGCGGCAGGCTTTAAGGGCGGAGAAATTGTTCC
>JAZNSA010000097.1:0-2352 GCA_045590935.1 Clostridia bacterium
CGAAAAGAAAGAAAGAAATTTTATTGATTTAACACTTGAAAATGAAACGAGCAGAGCAATAATGCCGTATATAAGCATAGATATAAGTGGCTTTGAAAAATCATTTTCAATAGATGTTGCCATTTATGCGGCAATAGAGCCAATTGAAATGCCTATTATATAGTCAAATAAGCTAAGCTGTGAAATTTGTCTGTTTCCAATGATTTTTGTTATAAAAAAAGCACGACTACCGATAGTATTTATGATAGAGAAACCTTAATTAAATCCAAAAAAACACCTCCTGCTAAAGCGTATTAGCTTTTTGCAGAAAGGTGTTTTTTATATGCTTTAAAAAATTTTTAAAGACCTAAATATGAAAAGTGCATATAGTCTTTTGGATTGCTCCACGCATCGCCGCCCCATGCAAATCCATATTTGGCGAATATGCTGACAACCTCGCCTTCGGCAGGAATTGAATATATATCCTCGTGGGGCTTATAATGACTTCCGATAAATGTACCATTGTTGTATAAACAATAATTTTCGTTAGAATTTATATCAATAGCCGTTCCGTAATTATGATGAGAGTATCTTCCGCTCGACATCGGTGCACGCCAGGAATATGCGCCAACATCTTTAAATGGGAATTGTTCCTCACCGTTAAATATTTCTTCAAAGGCAAGCTTTGTTATATCTGCAATGTTTTTGTGAACAGTAAGCGTAGCTTCGGAAGGATATTTAACGCCTCGTGAATTAACTCTCCAAACCTTAACGGTAATTGTTGCCATATTAGCATCAGCAAATTCTTTTGTTGTAATATCGCCTTCACCAAAAATTAAAGAGTCCTTTTTCGAATAATCATACAATTCGTTTGGAAAAGCGTAGCCGTTAAATGATTTTATAACTTGTGCATTTGCATCATACGCAGATGCAACGATTTTATACGCTTCTCCTGCTCTCAAATTTTTAAATATAAATTGCGTAGTAGGCGAAATTATTGTTCTTACATAAGTGCCATTGTAAAGAAAAATATCCGCTTTATACTCATAAGCACCAACCACATTTGGAACGCAGAAGGTTAGCGCACGATTTGAAAAGCTTAAAAACTTAATATCTCCTTCAACTTTGCAAGAAAGCATATTATATGGATTGTTTACATCGGAAAAGGAAGAAGATTTTTGGTTATAAACCTCAATCGCTCTGTTTAGCATAACCATCGCTTGTTCTCTTGTTGTATGAGAATTCGGAGAGAGAGACTCGCTTGATATTCCCTTTATTATTCCTTCGTTTAAGCAAAAAGAGAAGCTATCATACGCCCACGGGTAAACCTCAATTGAATCGAAAAAAGGAGAAAGTATAGAGTATACGGTATTAGGGGCAATAGACAAATTGAGATTGCAAACCTCAAGCAGCTTACCTAAAACGCAAGCAATTTCCTGCCTTGTTATATAATCATCGGGATAAAAATTCCCGTCAGGACGACCGCTTATTATTCCGATATCTGCAGCTGAGCAGATTGTTGTATCATAAGTATCTTTAAAGCCTCTTGCTGCAAATTGAAACTCGTTACCCCCCGAAAGCTTTTTATGCGCATTCATTGCCAAATAGCAAAACTCACCTCTTGTTATTGGTTGAGTATAGTCCTTATCACGCAAAAGGGCAGGGATTATATAATCAGCGGTTAATTTTTCAATATCGCTTTTTGCCCATTCGCTCGGGGAATAAGCAAGCACAAATGAGCCTACAGATGAAAAGACAAAAGACAAACAGATTAAACAGGTAAGCAATTTTTTAATCAGGCTTTTCGATTTCATAAATAGTATATTCTCCTTTTTATTTAATTTAACTCAATTTTGGGCGAATTTAGCTAAATTAAGCTTTTGTTAGCTTATTATATCATCTTTTGCGATAAATGTCAATTTTTTGCACATATTTTTATTTAAAATGATAAAGCTATTGACAATCAAAAAAAAATCATATAATATATAATGTAGGATAATATAATTTTATATTTTCGTATAATATGGGGGATTTAACATTGAAGAAAAAGCTCATGATTGTAGATGGCAATAGTATTATAAACAGGGCGTTTTACGCAATACGTGTTTTAACTAATTCGGAAGGTGTGCCAACAAACGGCATTATGGGATTTTTAAATATTTACTTTAAAAATTTAGAAGAAATTATGCCTGACTATGTTTGCGTTGCGTTTGACGTTTCAAAAATTACGTTCAGAAATGAGCTTTACTCTGAATATAAGGCACAAAGAAAGGGAATGCCCGATGAGCTTCGCGTACAGATGCCTCTTTTAAAAGAGGTGCTTAAGGCTATGAATGTCAATATTCTTGAGCTTGAAGGCTATGAAGCAGATGA
>JAZNSA010000098.1:0-6305 GCA_045590935.1 Clostridia bacterium
CCTTTGGGAGTTTTAACTTGTGTAACGGGTGTTTCGGGCTCGGGAAAGTCGTATTTGGTAAATGAAATTATATATAAGCGTTTGGCACATGAATTAAACGGCGCAAAAGCATATTCGACTGCGGTTAAAAAAATAGAGGGAATTGAAAAGCTTGATAAGGTTATAGACATTAATCAATCGCCGATAGGAAGAACACCACGCTCAAACCCTGCGACATATACGGGGCTTTTCAGCGATATAAGAGAGCTTTTTGCATCTACTCTTGAAGCTAAGGTGAGAGGGTATAATGCATCGAGATTCAGTTTTAATGTTAAGGGCGGAAGGTGTGAGGCGTGTTCGGGCGACGGAATAATTCAGATTGAAATGCACTTTTTGCCTGACATATATGTACCTTGTGAGGTTTGTAAGGGGAAGAGATATTCAAGAGAAACGCTTGAGGTTAAATACAAAGGTAAAAACATAAGTGATGTGCTTGAGATGACGGCGGACGAAGCGTTGGACTTTTTTGCCAATATTCCTAAATTGAAAAGAAAAATTCAAACTATTTGCGACGTTGGTTTGGGATATGTTAAGCTTGGTCAATCGTCAACAACGCTATCAGGCGGAGAAGCGCAGAGGGTTAAGCTTGCAACAGAGCTTAGCAAGCGTTCAACGGGGAAAACAATATATATTTTAGACGAGCCTACAACAGGTCTTCACATTGCCGATGTTCATCGATTGCTAGACGTTATTTCAAGGCTTGTTGATGCGGGAAACAGTGTTGTTGTTATCGAGCATAATTTAGATGTTATAAAAACTGCGGATTATATTATTGATTTGGGTCCTGAAGGCGGCGACGAGGGAGGAGAGGTTGTTGCAATCGGAACGCCTGAACAGGTTGCTAAAAATGATAGGTCGTATACGGGAAAATATTTAAAAAAGGTATTGACAGAGAAAAAATAAATTGTATTTATAAAGGGGGATAAAAATGAACATATTTGGTATTAAATCTAAGGAAAAAACGAAAGACCTATTAGAAGAAGATATTCCGAAACGTGGGTTTTTTGTGTTCTTAGATGTGTATTTCGGCAGATTTTTAAACTTTATTAAAGTCAATTTTTTGATGCTTGGGGCTAATCTTTTGTATATGGCGATTCTGTTTTGGTTATCGCCGATAAATGCAGGTACATTTGGAAATTTGATTGCAAACGAGTCAGTGGAATTTAAGCTTTATCTTGATTTACTTTCCAGAATTTTATTTGCTCTTTTTGTTGTTTTGTTCTGGGGAGGAGGACCTGTTTGTGCGGGTGTTTCGTATATTTTCAGATGCTATGCCTCAAGGCAACATTCTTGGATTTTCAGCGACTTTAAGGATAAACTCGTTGAAAATATTGTTCAGGGACTGCTTATTGTGATTGCCGATATTATTGTTATAATTTTAGTTCCGTATGCACTTCGATTTTATTGGTCGCAGTACGTTTTAACCCAATCAAGCTTTAATCTGATATTGATTGGTATTTTGTGTGTAGCTTTAATTTTTTATACTTTTATGCACTATTTTATGTATCAGATGATGGTAAGGTTTGAATGCAAGCTTAAGGAGATTTATAAAAATGCACTTATTTTGACAGCTATGAAATTTCCTGTCCTTATTCTTGTTTCGGCTATAGCACTTGCGATTTTTGCAATTCCAGTTTACTTTTTAGGAATTTATGGCCTCGTTCTGTTCATTATTCTTTCTATGTCGCTGATAAGGTTTATTTTGGAGTTTTATGCATCAAGAGTTATTGAAGACGTTATTGAGCCTGAAGAAGGAAAAGAAAAAATTATTGACCACGACAGAAAATGGCACAGATAACAAACAAAAAAAGCAATATTGTGTTATTAAATGCGATTAAAAATTAAAAAAAGCAAGATTGTTATTTACGAAGCTTTTTATTATTATATAATATATTTGAGCATAAAGCAATAAGTAAAATAATAATAAAATTGACAGGAGTTTTTTATGTATAAATTTCCTATAGGCGTTGTTTTAAATTCTTTTAAAAAGGATTTTGACGAGTCGCTTAAAGCAGCGGTTAAGGTTGGTGTATCGGGACTTCAGATGTATGCAACAACAGGCGAGTATGCACCTGAAAATTTGAGCAAAGAAAAAAGAAAAGAGATTTTAAAGAAGGTTAAGGATAGTGGGCTTTGCTTCTCTGCACTTTGCGGTGATATGGGTATGGGATTTGCAAATGCTGAAAAGAATCCTGAGCTTATTGAAAAGTCAAAGCGTATTTTGAATTTGGCAAAAGAGCTTGAAACCGACATTGTAACAACGCATATTGGTGTTGTTCCGTCGGATGAAAGTGTTGAGCGTTACTCTGTTATGCAGGAGGCTTGCGGCGAGCTTGCGAGATACGCTGACAGCATTGATGCTCATTTTGCAATTGAAACAGGACCTGAGCCGTCTTATGTTTTAAAGAAGTTTTTAGATTCGCTTGGAAGTACGGGTGTTGCAGTAAATCTTGACCCTGCAAACCTTGTTATGGTAACGGGTGATGACCCTGTTGGAGCGGTTCATAATCTTAAAAAGTATATTGTGCATACTCATGCGAAGGATGGCGTAATGCTTGTTCGTGGAAATCCTAATTATATATATGGAGCGGTTCACCCTGTTCCTGAAGAATTCCAGGGAATTAAATATTTTGAAGAGGTTCCTTTGGGAACGGGAAACGTTGATTTTAAAAACTACCTTGCGGCACTTGAAGAAATCGGTTATAAGGGATATTTAACAATCGAAAGAGAAGTTGGAAGCAATCCTGAAAAAGATATTAAGACAGCTGTTGACTTTTTAAATGGTATTATCGATATTTAAAATTAAAGCTTAAAAGAGAGGTTTGATATGGAAATAAGGCTTAAGGCGTATGCAAAAATAAATTTGTCATTAGATGTTTTAGAAAGGCTTGAAAATGGGTATCACAGTGTTTTGATGATAATGGCAAGCTGTGATTTGCACGATAATGTATATTTAAAAAAATCTGAAAAAATTGAGCTTGTCAACGATAGCAAAGAAGTGCCCGATGATGAGACGAACATTATGTTTAAAGCGGCAAAGGCGTTTTTTTCTAAAACATCAATTGATGGCGGAGTTGCTATGAGATTGGAAAAAAATATTCCTGTGGCGGCTGGTCTTGCGGGAGGAAGTGCGGATGCGGCGGCTGTTATATGTGGCTTAAATGAGCTCTACAATACCAATTTAGATATGAAAAAGCTCTGCAAAATTGGACTTGATGTTGGAGCGGATGTTCCATATTGCATAAAAAGGGGCGTTATGCTTGCAAGCGGTATTGGCGAGGTTTTGGAAAGTGTTGGAGAGATTGGCAATGTGCCTATAGTTATTGTTAAACAGAAGGAAGGGCTTTCTACTGCGGAAATATATAGAGCGATTGACGAGGAGAGAAATGCTGAAAAGCCTGATACAGAAATGCTTTGTGAGTGCATAAGGAAAGGAAATATTATAAAGCTTGCAAAAAATATGAAAAATGTTATGCAACAGGTTAGCGAAAAAAAGCTTCCGAAAATTTCAGAAACGATTGCAAGGTTGAAGGAGTATGGCGCAATTGGTGCCGTTATGAGCGGAAGCGGACCGTCTGTTTTCGGGCTGTTTGAAAATGACGAAAGTGCAAAAAAAGCTGCAGAGAAATTCAAAGAAGATTTTGTATACTGCGGAAAAACTATTTAATTAGAATTAAGAGGGTGCAGAAAAATGAAAAATTCATTTGCTGCACCCTCTTGGAATTTACGAAATATTTGTTTGCGTTGTTGCCTTTAAAATGGCTCTGTAGGCTAAAATTCAAGCTTTGTCATAAGATAGTTAAATCCCTGTTCTGAACAGACCAACTACTTTTCCTAAAATTGTTACGCTATCAACAATTATTGGTTCCATGGTTGAGTTTTCGGGTTGAAGCCTGAAATGCCCGTTTTCCTTGTAAAAAGTTTTAACCGTTGCGGAATCTTCAATTAAAGCAACAACGATATCGCCATTCATAGCGGTACTTTGCTTTTGAACAATTACCATATCGCCGTCCAAAATTGCCGCCTCAATCATAGATTCGCCGCTGACTGTAAGAATAAATAAATCCTTATTTTTTGCAAACGACATAGGAAGAGGTAATGTATCAGTTGCCTCTTCAATTGCCAGAATAGGCTGACCTGCCGCAACTCTGCCGACGATTGGAACTTCAAGATATTCCGATTGGGAATATGCCGAAACGGGTTCAAAGTCGTCGGAAGTATAATCACCAAACTCATGATAATACTTATCGGTTAGCCTGAGAGCACGAGTTTTTGAATCGTGCTTTTCTAAGTAGCCGTTCTTTCTTAAAGAGGCAAGCTGAGCGTGCACGCTCGAGGTTGAGCTAAGCCCAACTGCTTCACCAATCTCTCTTACTGAGGGAGGGTAGCCATTCAACCTTGTTTGTTCTTCTATATAGTTTAATATTTTAGGACCTTTATCTGATGTTCTTGACATAGTTCTCATCCTTTCGATTTCATATATTTTTTTAATTATTATCTCTTTTTTATTATTATAACATACTTTTTTTGAAAAAGCAAACAAATGTTTAAAAAAAGTTTAAAAAATTTTTGTTTTTTTAGAAATTAATATTTACCCTCGTTGCACGGTTGACAAACGGCAAAAAAAATACTATAATTAATGGGTAGTAGGATAAACGGAAGCGTATAAAGAATATTATGAAACGCTTGCTTTTGCAATTTCGTGGGCATTTACTTTTGCAGGACATTTGGCGTTTACAATGGCGTTTGATTCTAGTTATGTTGTTCCTGTTATAATAGGAAAGATTGTTTCGGGATTATGTGCAGTTGTGGTAGGCGCAATTGTTTATAATAAGATGTATAAGAAAGGATGATGAGAATGAGTGAGAAAATGTGTATTTTTGAGGAAAATAAAATTTGCGACAACTGCGGAGATTGCAAATGTGATATTGACCCAAACAAAATTTGCGACAACTGCGAAAAGTGCTTAAATCAAACTGATGCGGAGTATTTGGAAATTTTGATTGATGATATAATGAAAGGCGATACAATTTAAAAAAATAGGAGAGTGGCAGTTATGAATTTTGAAAAAATAGGTTTTTTACCTGCAGATGTGCTTTTACCAAAAAATGTGGATATGCAGAAGTGGAGCGTTGTTGCTTGCGACCAATATACATCGCAAGAGTACTACTGGGAAAAGGTGCGTAATTATGTTGGTGATGCACCATCAACGTACAATATAATTTTTCCTGAAATTTATCTTGAAAAGATTAACCCTGAGGAAAAAATAACAGAAATTAACAGCTATATGAAAAAATATATTGATGAAGGTGTTTTTGAAACGCTTGAAAATTCGTTTGTATATGTTGAGCGTGGTGTTAGTACGGGGAAGGTGAGAAGAGGACTTGTAGGAATGATAGACCTTGATATGTACGATTATAACAAGGGCTCAAAAACGCTTGTTCGTGCTACGGAGGGAACTGTTTTAGAGCGTATTCCGCCAAGAGTAAAAATAAGAATAAATGCGCCTCTTGAATCGCCTCATATAATGATTTTGATTGATGATAAGAAAAATCTTTTGTTTGAAAATGTTGAAAAAGAAAAGGGCGAGGTTGTTTATGATTTTGATTTGATGCAAAACAGCGGGCATATTAAGGGGTGGAGGGTTGAGCCAAGTAAAAATATTTTTGGTGCATTGAACACTCTTTATGAGCAGTGCGACAAGGAAAATCCTCTTCTTTTTGCAATGGGCGACGGAAATCATTCTCTTGCAACGGCAAAAAAATGTTGGGTGGAAATTTCAAAGGGTTTAACTGAGGAAGAAAAGAAAAATCATCCTGCAAGATATGCACTTGCGGAGATTGTTAATATTCATGATGAGTCTTTGGAATTTGAGCCTATACACAGGGTTTTATTCGATTGTGATGCAAAAACTGTTGTTGAGAAGATTAGTAAATATTATGAAACTTCAGATGTATCATGCGATGGCAGTCAGGAGCTTTGCTATGTTGAAAATGGAGTTAAAAAGAGTATTTATGTAAAAAATCCAAGTAGCTATTTGCCTGTAGGAACGCTTCAAACGTTTATAGATAGTGAGCTTTCCGAAGTTAAGGTTGACTATATACATGGTGAAGATGTTGTTATTAAATTGTCGGTTGGAAATAATACAGGGTTTATTCTTCCTCCGATGGATAAGAGTGATTTGTTTAAAACTGTTATGGCAGACGGAGCTCTTCCGAGAAAAACATTTTCTATGGGTGAGGCTTGCGACAAGAGATTTTATCTTG
>JAZNSA010000099.1:0-15833 GCA_045590935.1 Clostridia bacterium
ATTCAGCTATAACAATAACTCTGACTCTTCCGCCGCTTTCGTCCTTTTTATCATAGTACGCAGAAATTATTTTATTTTTTTTAATTCCTACGGCATCCGAAATATCACACACATCAAATGTATAGCCCTCGCTCATACTTCCGCTTCTTTTGTATACAACAGCCCTGTCGCTTATCGTATGCACGCTCTTTCCAATAACCTTTGTCTGAGTTATTTCAGTTATATTTTCAATCTGGGATAGCTTAATTAAATTTTCTATCGAATTTCCAACAACCGACATTCCAACGCCTACGCCAATTCCCAATCCTCCCAGACCGACTATATCCGTCTGAAACTCGGCATTTTTTGAAACAATTTTAAACCCGGAAATAACGCTTCCCGATTCGCTGTTTCTTTTTATTAATTTATTTATAACTCCATATTCCCACGTATCGCCTGTTAGATTCTTTAAAATTAACTCGCTTATTTCACCATTGTCGTTCTTTGAAACGTAGCACACATCTCCTTCATTTATATATACTCCGTCTAACCTTTGAGGAAACACGCTTGCATAAGCCGCAGTTTTATTCTCATCTGACGTTCTGATATCAAGAATTTTAATATCCTCAGCAAAGCTTTGGCTTCCTATTTTTCTTTTCTTATAATCAACCTTGCCATAAACGCTGCCCGAAGAATCATACCCTGTAACAATTGCCTTTCCGTCGCTTATTACAACCTTAACAACTCTGTTTATATAGTCCTTATAATTTTTCTTAGCTGTATATTCAACATTTTCGCCATTTGGCAAAACCATTTTAACATAAAACGATGTGTATATCGTATTATCCTCTTTTGTATATGTGCCTGAACCCGTTTCAATCAAATACCCAAAAACGCTTGAATTGTAATTGTCATTTTCAATAACATCTGCAATTTCATCATTTTTTCCAAGCACAACGGTTAGCGTATCGCCAAAGGCTATATCTCCCTTTGAGGAAAGCTTGTTAAACGCCTCTATCCCCTCAAGTGCATACGTTTTTCCCGAAATAACAACGCTCGTCGGCATATCCTTATTTGGAATTGCTTTCTCATATACTCCTGTAACTGTTTTATAATATGCCAAAACAAGATTTAAATCCTTACAATAGTACAAAATATCATTTGTTCCTATATCCTCTTTTGTTGCCTTAGCCCCATTCCTTATTATTGAAACATCGTCATCATCAACTCCAAATTTATCCTGCCACGCACCAATGCTTGCAGAAACAGGTCCAACAATATTTCCTTCCTCAAACTTCGCAAAGTCAACCTGTCCGTCAGTTTTAAAGCTCAAATATAAAATATCACCCATTTCAAGCTGACCCTTAATGCTTGAATATGTCATTTTAGAAGCGTCCTTATAAACTGCGGTGCTATCTGCGATATTATAGGTTATAAGCTCGCCATCCTTCGAAAAAACAATATCATTATTAACTACCGAATACACAACATACTTTACAAACTCAACCTCTTCAACTCCATAAACATTTGACTTATCCTCTAAAATCGCATAATCAACAAACCCATCCTCCGTATAAATCAAAGAAAATTTATCTCCTTTATTAACGGATAGTGAGTATAAGTTTTTATATAAATATTGTTGTTTGCCATAATACACGCTCAAATTCTCATCAATGGAAAACACTTTTCCATCAAGCATAAGCCCTCCTCCAATAGTATCCGAAACGTTATAGGTAACCTTTTTTTGTCCCGATGGAATAAGGCAGATTGCAGTTTTATTTTTTTTAACAACCAAATCTCCCCTAAGTCCAATATCCTCTTTATTCATACCATCTCCAAGCTCAAAAACTCCCGCAGATGTATAAATGTTTTTTGCACCTATGCTCGTGTCCTGTTCATAACCAGCAATCAAAACAGTATCATCTAAAATACTGTAACCAAGACTTTGTATATAATCCGTATTTCCCTTGGGCGCTGTGGTTTTTAGCATATTGTAAACAAGATTTGCAACATCATAGCGTGTCAACTTCTTTCCTGCATACACGTCAATTTCATCATTCAAATCAATATTTTTTGCCAGTGCAACGGGTCCGTCGGGCCACGCAGGCCCTATATCTGCGCTTTCATAACCCAAAAGCCTCAAAAAAACATTCACTGCTTCCTCATATAAAACAGTATCATTCGGCTTAAATGTTCCGTCGGGATATCCCGAAAAAATCTTATTCGTAACCCCTGTGTAAACATAAGCGGCTGCCCAATTATCTCCCTTCACGTCGGGAAAAACCGTCATTTTAAGATTAGGAACAACAAAATCTCTGTATGCCGAAGCCATAACGGCTATTTTCGTAAATTCCGCTCTTGATACATAATCGGAATATCTCATATTCCCGTCAGGGTCGCCCTGCATAATCTCAAGCTCCGACAAAATTGTTTTAATTGCCTCTAAGCGCTCACTGTCAATATTTGCTTTATTGCTTTCCTCTGCATATACACTCGGCGCAACCGACACACTAATACAAATGCAAATCAAAAGTGCAATAGCTTTTTTTAGTTTATTCATCTCATACCCTCCAAATTAATCATATCTCAAAGCATCTATAGGATTAAGCTTTGCGGCTTTATTCGCCGGCAAAAATCCAAACAAAATTCCAATAAAAATTGAAATTCCCGCCGACATCGCAACCGCTCCAACCGAAGGAATAGCCGTTATTCCAAGCATATTTCCAAACGAGTATGATGCAATCGTACCAAGAACAATGCCCAAAACTCCTCCAATGCCACTTACAGTTCCCGCCTCAATAACAAATTGGCTCATTATGTCTTTTCTCTTTGCACCTAACGACTTTCTTATTCCGATTTCTCTCGTTCTCTCCGTTACCGACACAAGCATAATATTCATTATTCCTATTCCGCCAACCAAAAGAGATATTCCCGCTATTGCAACAAGCATCATCTTCATTTTTGAAACAACATCATTAACAACGTCTAAAATCTCTTTCATATTGGTAACAGTAAAATAATCGCTATCTCCAAGGCATTTTAACAAAAAAGCTTCCAGCTTTTCAGATGCTATATCAACTGTTTGCTCATCCTTCGCCCCAACAGTATAAGAGCTTATGATATTGCTTCCCGAAAATTTCTTTGCCGTTGTATATGGAATATATATGCAGTTATCAGCTGTGGCTTGCTTAGACTCCGCCTTTTCTTCCATTACGCCAATAACATTAAATGTATATCCGTTTACATTAATTGTTTTTCCAACTGCATCCTCTCTTCCGAAAACCTCATTTTTTATGTACGTTCCGATAACGCAAACATTACTCTTATAATTAACCTCGCCATAGCTTAAAAATCTTCCGTCTGTAACAACAAGCTTTTTTATCGAATCGTATTCTTCGCTGACTCCCGTCAGCGTTGTCGAAACAGAATCATTTCCAATTTTTACAGTTCCCGAAACATTAACGCTTGGCGAAACTCCGCTAAAAACATCCTTATTCTCAGAAACAAACTTATACATCTGCTCGGCTTCAACCTTCTTTTGCCCGCTTCTATCCGTTACTGATACGGTAATAGATGAAGTTCCAAAGCTTTCAAACTGCTTTGTCATCTCCCCCGTCATACCATCAACAATACTAACCAGAATTATAACTGCGGCAACACCGATTATTATACCAAGCATCGTTAAAAAGGAGCGCATCTTATTTGTTACTATGCTAAAAAAAGCAAGCTTAAATGATTTTAATATGCTCATTTTTTACTTTCTCCTTCCCTTTCAGGGAGAAATTTCTTTTCACTATAATCCCTTTTAGCTTGATTATTTTTCCTACGCCCATCTGCATCCTCATCCCTTTGCACAGTTGCATTAACATTACTATCCGCTTCAACATTAGACTTTCCACTCTCACTGTCATAAATAAGCCTTCCGTCATGCACACGGATAATTCTCTTTGCCTGTTCTGCAAGCGAATTATCGTGCGTAATAAGCACAATCGTATTACCCTCAGAGTTTAACCTTTTCAAAAACTCCATAACCTCTTTTCCCGTTTTTGAATCCAATGCACCCGTCGGCTCATCTGCCAGAATAACGCTCGGTTCTCCCGCCAAGGCTCTTGCGATAGAAACTCTCTGCTGCTGACCACCCGAAAGCTGCGACGGTAAATTTTTATACTTATCCGCAAGCCCTACTCTCTCAAGCGCACTTAGTGCACGCTTTTTCTGCTCTGATTCACGAACTCCCGCATACATAAGCGGAAGCTCAACATTTTCAAGCACGCTAAGCTTAGGTATCAAATTATATTGCTGAAAAATAAAGCCAAGCATTTTATTTCTTATTGTGGCAAGCTCATCTTCGCTCATATCCGAAACATCCTGACCATTCAGAAAATATTTTCCTGAGGTTGGAATATCAAGACATCCTATAATATTCATCATTGTAGATTTTCCGCTTCCCGACTGCCCAACTATTGCAACAAATTCTCCCTTATCAATCCTCATCGATACTCCGTCAACCGCCCTGACCTCAGTATCGCCCATTTGGTATATTTTATATATATCCTTAAATTCAATAAGTGCCATTTATAAATCACAAACCTTTCAAAGTAATATTTTTTCTAAAACAGCCTCTTATCTTGAATTTTTTCCCATGCTCATTCCGCCATGCATTCCGCCCGACGGCATCGACATACCTCCGCCTCCCATTCCGCCGTGCATTCCGCCCATAGCAGAAGGCATTTCTTCATTTTTCTCAGTTGAAACAATATTTATAACCTTAACAATATCGCCCTCATTTAAACCGCTCTTTATTTCAACAAATTCTCCGTCTGATACTCCAAGCTCAACCTTTACCGTTCTGAAGCCTTCAGGAGCTTTGTCGTCGTCGCTTTGCTTATCGCCCTTAACATAAACCGTTCCTCCCCTGTTTACCGCACTTATCGGAACGGAAATCGCATCTTTAACCTCTGAAACATTAATAACAGCCTCGATATTCATTCCCGGCAGAAGTGCATCATCAAATTCAGCTATTTCAACCGTTACAGGATAAGTTGTTATTCCGTTATTCGTTGCTCCAACAACGCTCACATTTGTTACAACTCCAAAATATTTCTTTCCTTCAACAGCCTCCGCCGTTATCTCAACATTTTGCCCAACCTCAACGCTGTTGATATCCGTTTCATCAATCGATATATCAAATGTCAAAGAAGACATATCATAAATTATTGCAAGACTTTCCGTCGATGCCTTTGTAGTATCAAGAGTATCTCCTGTTTTATAATTTTTTTCAATAACAGTTCCCGAAATAGGAGCCTTAACAGTATAGTTGTCAACGCTGTCCTGTGCCCTTTCGTATGCTAACTCAGAATCTTTTAAAGAAAATCTTGCATTGTCAACCGCATCGGATAACGCTTCATTTTCCAAAACTGCAATTTTTTTCCCTTTCCCTATGTAATCTCCCTCGGAAACATATACATCCAAAACATCTCCGGCAACCTTGCTTGTTATATTTTTTTCTGTTATGTACTCAAATTTTCCAACATTATTGCAATACATTCCATCTATTTGAACAGTTGCCTCATCCTCTACAGTAAGCGCCCCAGGATTTTCAATTCTTACCGTAACGTCCTTCAAGCTTATGTGTGAGCTCGAAAAATACGGACTGCTCATAACTTCTCTTACAACTCCGCTAACAGTAGTACCGCTGTTTGCAATGCTGACAAGTGCCGTCTGTCCAACAAAAATATTATTTGCATCCTCTTCAACAAAAGGAACTGTAACATCAAGCTTAGTATCATCGTAAATTCTTGCAATAACTTGATTAGGACTAACGCTATCCCCTTTTTTTATGCTTAAATTTGAAACCTTACCTGAATAATTTGAAGTAATAATTAAATCATCTAAATCCTCAACAGCGTTGTTATAAGAATTTTTTGAACGTTGCAAAGAGTTTTCAGCTCCCGTCAGATTTTTTTCAGTATCCGATGCATCAATCTTATATAAAATATCATCCTTGCTTACAATATCGCCTTTTTCAAAGCCTGCATAAATTATATCGCCGCTCACAAGCGCATTAATCTCGTACGAATCCTTTGGGCAAATAACAGATTTTCCGCTTATTGACCTTACAATGCTTCGTTTTTGAACAGTTGCTTCGCTTTCAATTACGCTAACCTCATCTACGGCTTTTTTCGCCCCTTGCCTAACAAAAAACATAACAACAGCCAAAATAGCCAACGCTATTCCAACAATGGTCAAAACTTTTTTTCTTGTCAGCTTTCTTTCCTTTTTCATAGCAATATACTCCTTATTTTGAAAATCATTTTTACATATAAATCACAAGATAATATTATACTCTTAAAACGGCTCATATTCAAGCTTTTTTCTGTAAATATTTTGTTACTTTACAATTAATTCGCAAATACTCACAAAAACTCAAACCTATCTTGCAATAAATTGTATAAAACATATATTTTTCACATAATTTAATTTTTTTTACAAAAAAAGCTTGATTTTTCCCAAATAATGTGCTACAATATCTGAGTATGCGGATGGTCCTCTGCCAATTTACGCCGGCATGAACATCTATGAAGGAAGGAGGCAAATAAAATGGATATGATTAAAGTTTTAACTGAAAGTCAGTTGAGAAATGATTTACCTCAGCTTAACATCGGTGATACTCTTAAGGTTTACTTCAAGGTAATCGAGGGTACCCGTGAAAGAATTCAGATGTTTGAAGGTACGCTTATTAACAAAAGCGGAAGTGGTATCTCCGAAACATTTACTGTAACACGTGTTTCTTACGGTGTAGGCCTAGAAAGAACTTTCCCTGTAAATTCTCCTAAAATCGATAAGATTGAGATTTCAAGAAAGGGTAAAGTTAGAAGAGCTAAGCTATACTATCTCCGTGATAGAGTTGGTAAGAGCGCTAAAGTAAAAGAGCTTATCTGATTTCTTTAAAAAGGGACTTAAATGTCCCTTTTATGTTATCAAAAAACGAATTTATTCGTATAATATATATGATTACTATTTGTAAAGGAAGTGTTTTTCTTGGAAAACAAGGATTTCAATCGTGAAAATGACATTTCAAATTCAAATGACGAGATCAACGATAGCATTAATATAGAGCTTAATAGCTGTGAGGCTGAAGCTTCAGATAATAAAACCTCATCTGAAGATGAGAAATCCGAAAAAAAGGAGTTTAATCTTTTTCGCGAGATAAGGGATTGGGTTGTTGCAATTCTTGTTGCCGTAGTTGTTGTTGCTTGCTTAAAAACTTTTTTCTTTGAGCTTATGAAGGTTGATGGCAGATCTATGGAGCCAACCTTGGAAAACGGTCAGAATCTCGTTTTGACTAAACTTGGTTATAAGCCTAAGCATGGTGATATAGTGGTTGTAGATGCTAATTATAAGAAACGTCAGGCAGTTTTGCAAACTCTTGACAGTGATTTTGAAAAATTCCGCTTAAACTATGATTATTTTTATCAAAAGAAACGCGGTCTTGCCCCTCTCCGTTATATAAAGAGAGTTATTGGTTTGCCCGGTGATAAAATTTTTATAGATAATAACGGAAATGTTTATCGAAACGATGAGCTTTTGGTTGAAAACTATATCAAAGGAACAACCGAGCCATACTTTATGGAGCACAATCCGTACATTGTTGAAGAAAATCGTGTTTTTGTTATGGGCGACAATCGTGAAAATTCGGCAGATAGCCGCTCGCCATTGGTTGGAACAATTCCGTACGAGGCTGTTTTAGGAAAATCAGGCATACGAGTTTGGCCTATAAATAAAATCGGTAATCCGAAATAAACTATTTAATAATCAAACGTAGATGGGCTGCCCGCATATTATTGTCGGCAGCCCATTAATGAGAAAGGAAGGATTTTTATGGAGCTACAGTGGTACCCCGGTCATATGGCGAAAACAAGAAGGCTTATCGCAGAAAACCTTAAGCTTATAGATGTTATTATAGAAATGGTTGATGCAAGAGTCCCCTATTCAGGCAGAAACCCCGATTTTGATGATTTGCTTGGCTCTAAGCCAAGGATTATGGTTATGAACAAATCAGATTTGGCAGACGATGCCCGTTCTGCTATGTGGCAGAGCTATTATAAATCCATAGGCAGAAAATGTATATATATAAATTCTTTAACGGGTAAAAATACCGATAAAATTATTGATGAAGCAAAAAATGCAATTGCAGATAAAATCGAAAAAGCTGCCGAAAAAGGGCTTACCCGCTCAATCAAGCTTATGATTGTCGGCATACCAAACGTCGGCAAATCATCTTTAATAAACAGATTATCGGGCAAGGCAGGTGCGAAAACAGGCGACCGCCCGGGTGTTACAAAGGGCAAGCAGTGGATTAGACTAAAAAGCGGAGTTGAGCTTTTAGACACACCGGGAATATTATGGCCTAAATTTGAAAATCAGGAAATTGGAAAAAAGCTTGCATTTATAGGCTCGATTCGTGATGAAATAATAGATGTTGAGGAGCTTTGTATGCACCTTCTTAATTATCTTAAGCTTAATTACAAGGATGCGCTTTGCGCAAGATATAAGCTAACAGAGCCTATCGACGATATGGACGACTATGAGCTTTTGCAGTATATAGGAAAAAAACGTGGCTTTGTTATTTCAGGAGGCGAAATCGATACGTACCGAGCTGCAAATATAGTTTTAGACGAATTCAGAAGTGCAAAAATCGGCAAAATAACCCTTGAGACACCGCAATCTCTCCCCCTTTAAAAATTTTCATATAAACTTTGGTTTGAATGAAAATTTTTACAATTGCATAAATCTAAGTCTGTAGCAATATTTAATTCAAGCAACAGAAAGAATTATTCTAATGGAAAAATATTATACACTTTCAAAATCAGAATCACTCCTTTTGCCCGACTTTTTTAACGAGTCTCTTTTTGCAGAATTTCTTAACGGCTATACGCAACTGGGAAATGAATAATACATACAACATGGCACACTCTTTACAAGAGCCTTTCAGGAATTACCTATGTTGGTTTTAAAGCTTGGGATATGAATTTTGACCTTGATAAATTTAACGCAATCAACGGCACGCATATTTGTATGTACATCGGAGAAATTTTAAGAAAAATTTTTCCCAATCCTGTTGACATAAGGTTGGAAAAATAACTGTTCCGCTCTCGCCTACCGCATTTTTAAATGCATCAATAACCGCTTCTGCACCATTTTCAACCTCACCAATACTCTTAAACGAAGAGTGCGTTATAACACTATCACCCTCGCATATTCCAAGTTTTTTAAATCCTCTGTTAAAGTTTTCTCGTTAATCATTTTAAACCCTCCCATATATTTTTTAGTTTAACTTAAATATGTACCAATTGATTATATCTGTCAATGATTTATTATTTTTTTCAAATTGAATTGTTAAAAAAATAACTTTTGCAATCATAATAAAAAAATGTTGAAAAACGTTGTCATTTGTGATAAAATAATAATATTATAGTTATAAGGAGGTTTTCATCATCAATAAGCGTTGGTTGTTTTCAAATAAATTTAATAATAATCCTAATATAAAAAAGGTCTCTGACGCAATAGGAATTCCTCCTGTAATTGCGGCAATCCTATTAAATAGAGGTATCGAAGGTGAAGATAACTGTGCGGCATTTTTGTCTAAAAGTATTAAAAATGTTCACCACCCCTTTCTTTTGAAGGATTCTCAAAAAGCAGCATTAAGAATTAAAACCGCAATTGAAGAAAAAGAGCAAATTGTTATATACGGCGATTACGATGTTGACGGAATAACATCTACTGCTATTTTATATTTATTTTTAAAATCCTTAGGTGCAAACGTGTCGTACTATATTCCCAATCGCTCCGACGAGGGCTATGGAATTAATATGATTGCTCTTTCTAAAATTCAAAAGGGTGGCGCAAAGCTCTTAATAACTGTTGATTGCGGAATAACCGCAGTTGGTGAGGTTGAGCTTGCAAAAGCAATGGGACTTGAGGTTATAATAACAGACCATCATACCTGCAAGGAAACAATCCCGAATGCGTATGCTGTAATAAATCCTAAGCAGCCCGATTGTACATATCCTTTTAAGGATTTGGCAGGGATTGGCGTTGCTTTCAAGCTTATTTTGGCAACGGCGCTTACTATGAATCTTTCCGCAAAGAAATATTTCGACGAATATATTGATATAGTTGCAATTGGAACTATTGCCGATGTTGTTTCTCTAACAGACGAAAACAGAGTTTTTGTTTCAATTGGTTTAAATGCTTTAAAGAAAACTAAAAATCTTGGTCTCAGTGCCCTTCTTAAAAGCTCTCAAATCTCAGAAAAGCCTGTTAATACAGGGCTTATCAGCTTTATGATTGCGCCAAGAATTAATGCTGCAGGGCGAGTTGGCAGTGCCAAAACAGCAGTTGAGCTTTTAGTTACGGAGGATTCTTCAAAAGCAATTGAAATTGCGGCGGCTCTTGAGAGCGAAAATCAATCCCGCCAACAAACAGAGCAAGAAATAATGCACGAGGCGCATCAAATTATTGAGAATGACTCGGATTTTAAAAATAAAAAGGTTGTTGTTTTATCAAAGGAAAATTGGCATCATGGCGTTATTGGCGTTGTTGCTTCAAGGCTCGTTGATAAATATTATAAACCAACAATATTAATATCTTTAACCGATGGGCTTGGAAAAGGCTCAGGCAGAAGCATTAAAGGCTTTAACCTCTTTGATGCGCTTACAAATTGTAGCGACCTTTTATTAAAATTTGGTGGGCACGAGCTCGCCGCAGGGCTAGGCCTAAACGCTAATGACATCGCTGAATTTGACAAAAAAATCAATGAATATGCAAAGGAAAATATGCCCGACGAGGCTCTTATTCCATATATAAATATTGATGCAATTTTAGATATAGGCGACTTAACAGTTGAAAACGCCGAAAAAATTTCTTTGCTTGAACCATTTGGAATGGGAAATTCTCAGCCAATTTTTTCAATTATGAATGTCAGTTTGCTTTCTCAAAGAACTATAGGCGACGGAAGGCACGTTCGCCTCTCACTTTCCAAAAATGGTAAAACAATTGAAGCAATAGGCTTTAATATGGCAGCTGTTGCATCAAGCTTCGTTGTCGGCTCAAAAATTGATATCGCTTTTAATATGAATATAAATAATTATAAGGGTGATAAGCATCTGCAGATTGTTTTAAAAGACCTTCGTCTTTCCTTAAAATAATTTTTGCACGCTCCGCCGTTCCTTAATCAAATCCGAAAGGAATATGAGTTATGAATAAAATTCTACAAAGAATAGAAGAAAGAATATTAAAATATAATCCTACTGCCAATCTTGATATTGTAAAAAGGGCTTTTAATCTTGCATCAATGGCACACGATGGTCAAAAGCGAGTTTCAGGTGAAGACTATATCTCTCACCCCGGTGAGGTTGCATATATTATAACAACTCTTGAAATGGATACCCACGCAGTTGCCGCCGCCCTTTTACACGACGTAGTTGAGGATACTTCAATCACTCTTGAGGACATAAAAAACGATTTTGGTGCCGACATTGCAATTATGGTTGATGGCGTAACAAAAATCGGTAAAATTCAATATACAAGTCAAGAGGAACAGCAAATTGAAAACTTAAGAAAAATGTTTTTGGCTATGGCAAAAGATATAAGGGTAATTGTTATAAAGCTTGCCGACAGGCTTCATAATATGCGTACCCTCAAAAGTATGCCTGATTTTAAGCAACGTCGAATTGCAAGGGAAACTATGGAAGTATATGCGCCGCTCGCTCATAGGCTTGGTATGTCAGGAATTAAAGTTGAGCTTGAGGATTTATCCCTTAAATATTTAGACCCGATAGGTTATCACGAAATTTCAGAAAGCATTGCTCAGAAGAAACGAGAGAGAGATGATTATATTCAAGCTGTTATCGAAACTCTCAACGAAAAGCTTGCTGACCTTAACATAAAAGGAACAATAAGCGGAAGAGCAAAGCATTTTTATTCTATTTACAGAAAAATGTATGCTCAGAATAAAACTTTAGACGAAATATATGACTTATTTGCAGTAAGAGTTATTGTTGATTCCGTAAGCGATTGTTATGCAGTGCTCGGTATGGTGCATGAGCTGTATAAGCCAATACCTATGCGATTTAAGGATTATATTGCAATGCCGAAGCCAAATATGTATCAGTCTCTTCATTCAACGGTTATAGGTCCATTTGGTAAGCCTCTTGAAATTCAGATAAGAACTTGGGAAATGCACACTATTGCCGAAAAAGGTATTGCCGCGCATTGGAAATATAAAGAAGGCAAAGCAACAATGTCCGACAGTGATTCTAAATTACTTTGGGTACGTCAGCTTCTCGAAATGCAAAAGGATACTATGGATGAAGACGATTTTATGCGAACTCTTAAAATTGATATGTTCGCAGATGAGGTTTTCGTTTTCACTCCTAACGGCGACGTTATAAATTTACCCGCCGGAGCAACTTCTATCGACTTTGCCTTTGCAATTCACTCTGCCATTGGTTATAAGATGATGGGAGCAAAGGTTAACGGAAAAATCGTTCCGATAGACCACCCTCTTTCAAATGGAGACATCGTTGAAATTTTAACCTCTCCAAACGTGCATGGTCCGAGCAGAGATTGGCTCAAAATCGTTAAAACATCACAAGCAAGAAACAAAATCAACCAATGGTTTAAAAAGGAACGCCGCGACGAAAATATTATTCGTGGTCGTGATATGATTGAAAAGGAATTAAAACGTCATTCCTACTCGTATAATCAGTTGTTCAGAACAGAGTGGGTTTCGCCAATTTTAAAAAGATATAATCTTAATACTATAGATGATTTATTTGCAACTATAGGCTATGGCGGACTAACTGCAATAAAGGTTATAATGAAGCTTCACGAGGACTATGTTTCATATTCTAAGAAGCTTGGTAATACGGAAGTTGTTCTTCCCTCTGAAATAGACACAACAAAGAAGACACATTCTTCCTCAAACGGAATTGTTGTTCACGGGCTCGACAATTGTCTTGTTCGTCTTGCACATTGTTGCAAGCCTGTTCCAGGCGACGATATTATTGGATTTATAACAAGAGGCAGAGGCGTATCAGTTCATAGGAGGGATTGCCCGAATATGTCTGCCGAAGCATTGCCCGCAGAGGATTTGAACAGATTTATAGACGTTTATTGGGAAGAGAAAACTATCAGCAGTGCATATCTTATTGAATTGTCTGTTGAAGCAGATGACCGTGCAAATCTTCTTTTGGAAATCACATCTGCAATTTCGGATACAAAAGCGCCCATTAAAGCTTTCAACGCTCGTACTGCAAAGGGAAATACCGCAATTGTAACAGTTTCGCTTGAAATAACGTCAACTCCGCAGCTTGAATTAGTTGTTAAGAAAATTAGAACACTTAAAGGAATATACTCTGTAGCACGTTCAACACAATAATTTTGAAAGGATTAATTGAAATGTTTTTAAAAATACTTTCTTTGGGAAATATGGATAATAATTGCTATATAATTGCCGACGAAAAATCAAAACAAGCGGCAATCATTGATGCACCTTGTAATAGCAACGAAATACTTAATGTTTTAGAAGACGAAGGGTTAACTCTTAAGTTTATTCTCTTAACTCACTATCATTTTGACCATATCGGTGCGCTTGATAATCTTAAAGAAGTAACAAATGCAAAGGTTGCCATTCATAGCTTTGAGGCTGATGGGCTATGCGATCCAACAGTTAATCTTGCCCTTTATGCCGATGCACCATCACCAAGCACATCTGCAGACATTCTTTTAAAGGATTCGGATATAATACGCTTCGGTGATGTAGATATTAAGGTTTTATATACTCCAGGTCATACTATTGGTGGAGTTTGTTATTATCTTGAAGATGAACAAATGTTATTTTCGGGCGATACTCTGTTTTGCAGAGGCGTAGGAAGAACTGATTTTCCCGGTGGAGACGAAGATATTCTTGAAGAGTCAATAAAAAAACAACTCTACATTCTTCCAAACGATACAATTGTATACCCCGGACACGGAATGACAACAACAATAGGCAATGAAAAAGCCTCAGGAATTATTCGAGCATAACAATATATAAATTTTAAAGGATTTTATAAAATGAAATTAAATTTAATCGGACATAACGGCGAATATAATCTTGGATTGGTTGCATCTCTTTTTTTCGACTCATCTGAAGATGTTATAATAACAAGCGTGGCGAATCTTTTGGATAGCACGCTTGTTTCGCATACAACAATCGAATTTAAAGGCAAAACATATAAATCGGAGTTTGCTCTCCCCTGTGATGATGTCAAAAATGAGATACTCGTAAAACGATTATCAAATGTTGTTTGCGGAATGTCGCTTTTCTTGTGTGCAAAGCAAATCCGAGATAAAATTTTACCTTGGGGAACAATAACGGGTATACGCCCCGCTAAAACTGTTCGCCAAATGCTTTTCGAAGGAAATTCTGAAGAAGAAATTGCTTCTTATTTTAAAAAATGTTTCGCCGCTTCCGAAAAAAAGATCGCTCTTGCAATATCTGTTGCAAAAAACGAATTAGAAATTATAAATACTAACAAGGATGACGAAATAGGCTTATATTTAGGAATCCCGTTTTGTCCTACAAGATGCCTTTATTGTTCGTTTGTTTCAACGGATTTAAAACATTCAAAAAAATATGTTGACGACTATGTTTCTCTTCTTTGCAAAGAAATTGAGTACGCCTCAATTCTTGCAAAGCAAAACAATCTTAAAATCGGAAGTATATATATCGGTGGTGGTACTCCAACTTCGCTTTCCGAAAACTATTTAGAACTTATTTTATCAGCTCTTAATGAGAACTTCGATTTAAAAAATGCAAGTGAGTTTTGCATTGAAGCGGGCAGACCTGATACAATAACAAAAGAAAAGCTGCTAATTTTCAAAAGATACGGCGTAGATAGAATAAGCATAAATCCCCAGACTATAAACAAAAAAACGCTAGAGCTTATCGGACGTGCACATTCTCCCGAGGATATAAAAAATGCTTTTTATCTTGCACGAGAGTGTGGGTTTGATAACATTAATGCTGATGTTATTGCCGCTCTTCCCGGTGAAACTTTAGAAGATTTTATCTATACTTTAAATGAAATTGACCGTTTTTCGCCTGAAAATATAACTGTGCACACAATGAGCATAAAACGTGGCTCAGCTCTTCACCAGCGTCTTGCAAGCTACGATTTAACAGACAGAAGTGTAGCAGAAAAAATGCTTGATTATTCTCAGCAGTTTATGCAAAACACAAATCGTGTCCCCTATTATATGTATCGTCAAAAAAATATGATGGGTAATTTAGAAAACGTCGGATATTCAAAGCTGGGGTATTTTAGTCGCTACAATATAAATATTATGGAAGAAGTGCAAAGTATTTTAGCTTTGGGTGCGGGGGCTTCCGGAAAAGCCGTTGCGAAAAACTCCGAGCGGCTTGAGCGTGTATTTAATTTCAAAGGACCGTATGAATATATAACACGATTTGATGAAATTTTAAAGAAGAAGGATGAATTTTTCAAAATTCTGAATGAATTAAATAATATGTAAAAAACTGCTTATACGTTAAAATCATATCAGCAGTTTTTTTAATATCCGTCGTGTTCTCCGAAAAACCTACAAATAAGCTCTGCAAAAAATCATACCAAAAGCCAAGCAAAAACAAAAAAATTGTGCCACAAAGCATAAACTTCGTGACACAACCTTGGTAAAATGAAAAAATATTAATTCACGATGTACAACACCGCAAATTGTGGGCAATTATAAAATTCGTCAAAAATATACCATTAACGCCATTCTCTTACATTATATCTTCTTTTTTT
>JAZNSA010000100.1:0-7560 GCA_045590935.1 Clostridia bacterium
CAACATCAAAAACCTTTCTTACAAGCGAAAATCCGTTGGAATGAACGCCGCTCGACGGAATAGCTATAATAGCATCTCCCTCACAAATTGTTGTGTTATCCAAAATTTTATCCTTGTCAACAACACCAACAGAAAATCCTGCCAAATCGTATTCATCAATTGGATAAAATCCGGGCATTTCAGCAGTTTCGCCACCAATAAGTGCGCATCCAGACATCTCGCAACCCTCAGCAACGCCCTTTACAATTTGAGCAACCTTTTCAGGATAGTTTTTTCCAACTGCAATATAATCAAGGAAGAACAACGGCTTTGCACCGCAACAAATTATATCGTTTACACACATAGCAACGCAGTCGATTCCAACAGTATCGTGCTTATCCATCAAAAACGCCATCTTCAACTTTGTTCCAACTCCATCTGTTCCACTAACCAAAACAGGCTTTTTAATGTTTGTTATATCAAGCTCAAACAAACCTCCAAATCCGCCTATTCCCGACAAAACCCCGCTTGTCATAGTTTTGGCAATATGCTCCTTCATAAGCTCTACAGCTTTATATCCCGCTGTTATATCAACGCCCGCCTCTTTGTAACTTTCACTAAAGCTTTTCATATTTAAGTCATTCCTTTCTGTTTTATGTTTATATATCCGTATGATTATTCTTTTGATTCACTGATTTTATAGTCAAATTTGCTAACCTCTATTTTTTCAGGTACTGCAGTAGGATATTCACCGTTAAAGCAAGCACAACAATATGACATATCCTTATCCGAAGCCGCAATTTTTGATGCACCATCAATACTTAAATATCCCAAAGAATCAACACCAATCATTTTTGTTATTTCTTCAATAGAATACTTGCACGCAATAAGATTTTCCTTTGAATCTATATCCGTTCCGTAATAGCAAGGATTTGTAAACGGCGGCGCTGAAACACGCATATGTACCTCTTTTGCTCCAGCTTCACGCAAAAGCTTAACAATTCTTACGCAAGTTGTTCCCCTTACAATTGAGTCGTCTATCAAAACAACTCTTTTTCCTTCTACAACGTTTTTAACAACATTCAACTTAATTCTTACCTTGTCTTCTCTTGTCTTTTGTCCTGGCGCAATAAACGTTCTTCCGATATATTTATTCTTGATAAAGCCTATTCCATAAGGTATTCCCGACTGACGCGAATAACCGATTGCGGCATCTATTCCTGAGTCGGGAACTCCAATAACGATATCAGCTTGAACAGGATGCTCAAGCGCTAAAAACGCACCGGCTCTGCACCTTGCATCGTGAACAGAAACGCCATCAATAACCGAATCCGGTCTTGCAAAATATATATATTCAAAAACGCAAAGCGAAGGCTTACAAGCTTTCATATGAGTATCGATACTTTTTATTCCATCCTTCGAGAAAACAACTATCTCACCCGGTTCAACATCTCTTACGAATTCTGCACCAACAGAATCAAGCGCACAGCTTTCCGAAGCAACAACATAACTTCCATCTTCTCTCATACCGTAACACAAAGGACGAAAACCCTGTTTATCGCGGACAGCAATCATTTTTGAAGGCGACATAACTACGAGCGAATATGCTCCCTCAAGTTTGTCCATTGCATTACTTATCGCATCTTCTATAGATGGTGCCTTTAACCTTTCCTTTGTTATAATATATGATATAACCTCAGTATCACACATCGTATGGAAAATTGACCCTTCAAGCTCAAGTTTACGACGAAGCTCTGAGGAATTAACAAGACTACCATTATGTGCCAGAGCCATTCTTCCTTTTACATGATTTACAACAATCGGTTGGGCATTAATTCTGCTCTTTGTTTTTGATGTTGCATATCTGACATGTCCGAGTGCCATATTTCCTTCTCCGAGTTTTTCAAGAATTTCAGGTGTAAAAACATCATTTACCAAACCCGCATCCTTATAATCAGAAAATACACCATCATCATTAACAACTATGCCGCAGCTCTCCTGTCCTCTGTGCTGAAGTGCAAACAAACCATAATAGGTTGTAGCCGCAACATTTTGACGTTCGCTACCAAAAATTCCAAAAACTCCACATTCTTCATGAATATTACTCATAACACTTCACGTCTCCTTCGCTTTATTTTTTTAATCAATTTTCTGACTTACTTCTTCATCTTGCATCAAAACTTTTTCCATAGCAATTTTTCTATCTTCAATAAGCTTATTTGCTAATTCTTCATCAGCTAGTGCAAGAATCTGAATAGCTAAAAGTGCGGCATTTTTCGCTCCGTCAATCGCAACCGTTGCAACAGGAATGCCCGCAGGCATCTGTACAGTTGATAAAAGCGCATCAAGTCCATCTAATGCCGATGCCTTAACAGGCAATCCGATAACAGGCAATGTCGTATTTGCGGCAATTGCTCCGGCAAGGTGCGCAGCCTTTCCTGCCGCTGCAATTATAACGCCAAATCCGTTATCTTTCGCATTTTTTGAAAACTCATGCGCTTGCAATGGTGTTCTGTGTGCTGAATAAACGTGCACTTCAAATTCTACTCCAAACTCTTTAAGAGTTTCTATCGCAGGACAGCAAACTCCCAAATCACTTTTACTTCCCATAATGATGGCAACTTTTTTCATAAAAAATCTCCTCCAGCTTATTTTTTTACCCTTCTTCACTTTCGTAAAAAAAACACAAAAGGGTAGCCCCATCTCGACGCAAAACGCAAGATAAAGCTGCCCAGACGGTCGACATTTAAATAGCTCTTTGCTCCCTTGCGGTTACCCGCTAATCCGTCAGTTACAAAAAACCCTTTTACCTATATATATTATAGTATTAAAATCAATTTTTGTCAATAATTGTACAAGAAAATTTTTTTGAATATATCATTAAATATTTAGCTATTTATACTAATATTTTTTAAATAAATCGAAAAATACTTTTTATGCATCGTATCTAAAAAAAGAGAAGAGGTAATAAGTAAAATTCCCCATTCTTGCGAATGAGGAATTTGTGGAAAAACTGAACGATATCCAAGGAGGAGCCTTGGATGAAATCAAAACTAAAGTTTTGATGAAATTAAATCCGTCTTATATATCCTTGAGAAACAAGATTTCATCACGAAGTGATTTCATCTGCGCAGCAGATTTATTCCGTCGCAGACTGATTTAATTAAAAAAGCACCCTGCTACTAGCAAGATGCTTTTTTTGGTCGGGATTGAGGGATTCGAACCCCCGGCCCCATGGTCCCAAACCATGTGCGCTACCAAACTGCGCTAAATCCCGACGACTTGATTATTATACTATGAAAATTATAATTTGTCAATACTTTTTTCAAAAAAATTTTTATTTTCAATAAAAATTGTAAATTATGTACATCAGGTGCAATAAAATTACTGCATTTCACAAAAATTATAACAAAAATACGCAAGCCAAATATATAATCGCCATAATTTCCAAATATGTATTATACTAAATAAGCACCCCGCAAATATGCGAGGTGCTCACGTTTTTATTAATCTAAAATTATCTCAAATCTTTCGTTTCTATGAAATCCATATCGTCGAATTCCTGATTTTCGCCACACATTGCCCAAATAAATGAGTACGCTTTTGTTCCAACACCTGTGTGGATTGACCAACTTGGGCTTATAACAGCTTCCTCGTTGTGCATAATAATATGACGAGTTTCATTTGGCTCACCCATCATATGGAATACTGCATCATTTTCACCCATATCAAGATATAAATAAACTTCCATTCTTCTGTCATGAGTATGACAAGGCATTGTATTCCAGTTTGAACCTGTTTCAAGCTCAGTAAGTCCCATTGCAAGCTGACAGCTCTTTATTACATCAGGATGAATATACTGGTTTATAACTCTCTTGTTACAATCCTCAACACTTCCGCAAGGAACCTTTCTTGCCTTTGTTATATCAATTTTAACAATAGGATACTCCTTGTGTGCAGGACATGAGCTTACATAAAACTTTGCAGGGTCATCTGGATTGACACTCTTGAATTTTATATCCTTATTACCCATACCGATATAAATACCATCTCTTGGGTTCATTTCGTACTCAACGCCGTCAATAGTTATTATACCTTTTCCACCAATGTTGATACAACCCATTTCTCTTCTCTGCAAGAAGTAATCTGCTGCAAGCTCTTTACCTGCCGAAAGCTTAAGCTCTGCTATAACAGGCATAAATCCACCTGTTATAATACGGTCTATATGGCTATAAACCATTCTCACGTTATCCTTTGTGAAAAGATTGTTAATATGGAATTCCTCTCTCAATCTCTCTGTTGTGTAATGCTTAACATCTCTTGAATTTGATGCGTTTCTAATTTCCAATGTTTTCCACTCCTCTTTAATATATTTACCATAAACCTCTAACTGCGAAAGCGCCGCCCATGATAATGGATACGAAACCTGAGTAAGCTTTTTCAAAATCACATACTCCGTTTCTTTCTTTTCAGGAAGAATAACCTCCTGCCCTTCCTTTATGCCTTCAAAATTTCCCGTTACACTTGTACCATCAGAAAATTCAAAATCAATTGCCTTCCAATATGTATCATGCGGAAAATCAGCTCGTAAATAAACAATAAACTTCTCGATTTCAACCTTTCCGCCAAAATCTATACGATACTCAAGGTCATCTCTTGCACCACCTGCCCACGAATTGTATGGATATGGGCCATGTCCCTCGTTTTGCGTATTGCCGTCAATAGCATTTCTTTCAAAGAAGAACGGGTCATCTCTTGTTACAAAATTTGCACTTGCATGCGGGAAAAATCTTTCCTCACCACGCTTATCATGAGAATTCAAAGCTATATTACGATAGCCATAAATTTCCTCATCTTCCAATTCTCTTGCACATAAAATATGCTCATCGCCGCCAAAGGTACCATTTTCATAGCCCGTAAGCAAACCGCCGAAAGGAACTTCAAAAATAAACGATTTGTTTGGAATATGAACAATACTTTCAGGAAGCTTTTCATCAAGCTTAACAGCAACGAAGCTTCCCTCCGAAATATCAACACGGATTCTATCTCCCTCCTGATATTCACCTTTATAGGTAACACAAAGGTTTTTGCCTTCCTCCTTAAACTTGACAAGACCTTTTTTGTCAAATACTTTTAAGTAAATAATTTTAAACACCTCCACCTATATATTTTGTTATAATTTTCATAACACAATATGATTATACTAAAAATTGTTTTAAAAGTCAAGTGTTAGAAATTTTTATATCTTCATATTTTTACGCTTTTACCTTCTCTTCAGCCATATACTCAGCAAGCGCCTTTTGCCCCGTTTCAGTAACAGACTTAATCCACTTCTAAATGTCTTAAAAAATGAATTTGAAACAAAAAAGCAAAGCGACTAAAATTTCTAAAACGCAGACTCTTTTCATCTGCAATAGAAATTAATCGTTTTGCTTTTTTATAGTTCTTCCGCTTTTTACGCTTCCCTTGCCATACTTTTGATTTAACAAAAATTTCGTTTTTGCAAGCCTTTCTTTTTTTATTTTTTCCTCGTTTTCATCTTCAAAAATACTAAGCTGCATCGCTTCGTTTATATCAACCAAATCGGATGCCGTAACAGTTATTGCACGAATTGGTTTTTTTAAAGCTGCCACTTCGTTAAAAATCTCAATAGATGTTTTAAATAAGTCAATATCCGAAAAAATCGGCGTTTCAACATGCTTTTGTCTGTTTATAACAGAAAAATCATTATATTTAACTGAAATCTGAACACACATAGCCTTAAGTCCGTGCGAAATAAGTCTTGATGAAACACTTTCACACAAAGGCATAATTCCATCCTTCACCTCGTCAAGCTTCGTTAAATCGTAAGAAAACGTTGTTCCGTTGCCAACCGATTTAACCTCATTTGAAGCATCATAGTCCATAACAGGCGACGAATCTAATCCGCAGGCATATTCATATAACATAATGCCATTTTTTCCAAGAAGTTTTTCAAGCGTCATCGCATTGCAATTTGCAATATCACCAATTGTTTTTATCCCCATTGTGCTAAGCTTTTTAAACACGCTTTTTCCAACATAAAGCATATCCGTTGCAGGCAAAGGGTAAACAATTTCTTTATAATTTTCTTTTGAAATAATCGTTGTCGCATCGGGTTTTTTATAATCGCTCCCAAGCTTCGCAAAAACCTTGTTAAAAGACACGCCCACCGAAACGGTAAGCCCAAGCTCATTTTTCACTTCGCTTCTTATTCTGTCTGCAATTTGCGCTCCGTCGCCAAACAAAAGCCTACTTCCCGTAACATCGAGCCACGACTCATCAATGCCAAAAGGCTCAACAAGATTTGTATAACGCAAATATATTTTATTTACAAGCTTTGAATACTTTTCATACAAATCGTGATGCGGCGGTAAAAGAATTAAATCCGGACACTTTTTCTTAGCCTGCCAAATTGTTTCCGCCGTTTTAACATTATATTTTTTTGCTGCCTCGTTTTTCGCAAGTATAATTCCGTGCCTGTTTTCAGGATTTCCGCAAACTGCCACAGGTTTATCTGAATACTCAGGGTACGCTAAAAGCTCAACCGATGCAAAAAAACCATTCAAATCACAATGCAATATAGTCCTATCCAACTCATATCACCGACTTAATTATTTTTTAAGCTATCCATATATGTTTGCAAAATCACAGCCGCCGCAACAGTATCAACAACATTTTTGCGCTTCTCTCCCCTTGTATTTGTTTCATTAAGGGTCATTATTGCGCTGACCGTTGAAAGTCTTTCATCGCAAAACTCAATTTTTCCGTCGTATATTTTCTTTAAATTTTCAGCGAATGCGAGAGTTTTTTCACCCCTGAAACCAATTGTACCATCCATATTTTTTGGCATACCTATAACTATTGTTTTAGGATTATATTCAACGATAAGCTCCGACAAACGCTCCAAAAGCAACCTTTTCCCCTTGTTTTTAATTGTTTCAACGCCTTGCGCAGTTATTCCAAGCAAGTCGGAAACGGCAATTCCAACCCTTGAATCGCCGTAATCTATACATAATATTCTCTCGTATCCCATATTTCTTAACCCCTTATATATTTAGCTCTTTAACGTATACATTAACCCTTTCAACATGCAGTGAAGTCATATATTCAACGTCATCAATAACATATTTTTTAATGCTTTCAGATGCCTTTAAAATATTAAATCCATACTTCAAAGAAACATTTATATTTATTTCAATTCCTGTTTCCAATTCTTTAGTATAAACTCTTATAACATCCGAAAGAGTATCTTCTTTTCTTGCCGCATATTCTACTATATCGCAAATAACCTTTTCTCTTATATGAAATTCTCCAAAATAACTAAATGTCGGTCTTACAACAGACTTTGTTTCTTCAAAAGAATGTTTTCCTTTTTCTTGTGCCAACAAAATTTTAAGCTTATCAACCAATATGCCCGAAAAATCCTTTTTAATTGCAAAGGTAGAAACGGGAATCGTATGCATACCTCTTTTATTTCTTGTATTTAGAGCAATTTGAATTTCCTCTTTTGTTGCAACTTCCTCAATTCTTATAATCTTTTTTATTTTTCCAAGCTGCAGC
>JAZNSA010000101.1:0-10343 GCA_045590935.1 Clostridia bacterium
TTATAGGCGAGGGAGTAACGGATTTCGAGATAGAAATTCTATTAGAGGATGCTAAAAATTTAATTCTTGATTTTTGTCATATTGATAGTATTCCTGAGCGACTTTTGACATTGCAAAGGCAGCTTGCCGTAAAAATGTATAACAGATGGGGGCAGGAAGGCTCCGCATCATACAGCGAGGGAGGAAAGTCGCAGACGTTTGAGGAAATATTAAGCCCGTCGGATAAAAAGCTTTTATATGCATACAGGAGGCTTTTATGAGATTTTTAAAAAAGGATTTAAAGCCGGTGTATGTTTATATTCCTAAAAAGGTTGATAGCGGATACGTTGGAACAAAAAAGGAATATGAGCTGTGTTGCGTGGTAGCTTGCATTATTTCTCCTGTTTCAAGCAAGCTTGAAGCGGAAGCGTATGGTGAAAGAGTTTTTAAAATGAAAAAGCTTATGTGTACAAAAAATGAGGACATTAAGGAAGGGTACCAAATATCCATTAATGGCGAAAATAAGCCAAAATACAAGGTTGTATCCGTCATTGAGTATACATACCATAAGGAGTTTGTAGCGGAGTTGATTATATGAGCGTAGAAATAACAGGTCTTGATGAAGTAATTAATATGCTTGAAGCTTTGTCGGATAAGGAGCGGGCAGAGAGCATAATGCGTAATGCATTAAAGCAGGAGGCGCGAAAAATTCAGCGAACTGCAAGACTAAACTGCTCTTGGGAAACAAAAAGACTGCAGAAGAGCATTGTTGTTGAAGATATTCCTATGGGCGTAAGCGTTGGTACAAATGCAGAACACGCAGAATTTGTTGAATACGGAACGGGAAAACAAGGTGATAAATCCGTTCCGCATACGACAAAAGAATATTGGCGCTATCAGGACGACGACGGAGAATGGCATACCTCGAAAGGACAACCGCCAAGACCGTTTATGTATCCTGCGTTTGAAGCTCACAAAAGCGAAATCGCTCCAAATGTAAAAAAATATATAGAAAAGGAGCTTTCTGATGGTTGATTTAAACAGAGAGATATACAATATCTTAAAAGAAATAGCAACGGTTGAACCTGAATTTCCTACAGCTGACAGCGAGGGATTTCCAATAATAACAATAAATGAAGTATCAAACGTAGAAAGCTTTGAGACAGAGGGAGCGGAAGTAGCGAGCGATATAACCTTTCAGGTTGATATATGGGATAATACGCAAACGCTTGAGCGGGTTAATACTCTTGCTATCAAGGCGAGCGCTCTTATGTATAAGCACCGCTACAAACGAATTTTAGGCAGGGGATTCACGGATTTATCGGGGCTAAAGAGAAATATGATGTATTTTAAAATAACAGTAATAAATTTAAAGGAGAATGATTAGTATGAACAAAACTTATGTGCCTATGGTCGGAGTTGATATGCTGCATTACGGAACAGTAACAAGCGATTCAACAACCGAAATAACGGGAACTGTACCTACAAGAATTTTTGGCGTAACAGAAGCAGGCTTTAACAGAGGCGGAAGCGTGTCAACATTTTTCGCTGAAAACATAGCGTATGCTACAGCCGCAAGCGGAGGAGAGATTGACGGAGCAATTGCTTGTGCGGATGTTCCGCCAAATCTCAAAAGTGCCTTGTATGGGGATAGCTACGACGAACAAACAGGCGAGCTTTTGATGGGCGAATTTGATTCGCCTATAACATTTATTCAGTATAGAATAATGAAATCAACGGGAGCGTATCGATATGTTACGGTATTTAAGTGCACCTGCGTTGATAACAGCGACGGAAAGGTTCAGACGAAGGGCGGAAGCATTAATTTTCAAACAAACGGCTTTGCTTTTAAAGCTGCTAATACTATGTTTAACGGCAAGTTTGCGAGAATTTTAGACGATGACGACCCGAACCTGCCTGAAGGGGTTACCCCTGCGGTAATTGCGGCTAATTGGTTTACTGATATTTATTGGAAAATAGCCGCACCTGCGGGCTGATAAAAATTAATTATGGCAAAAGAGGCGAGCGGGGGCTTGCCTCTTTTAGCTGTATAAGGGGATAAGGAGCGGGCTTGTATGCAAAAAGTATTGTGTATTAATAAAGACGGAAAAATTATAATATCGGCGCCGTGGAATTTCGAAGCGTTTTGTATGCTTTCAGATATTGATGAAAAGTCAAAATATGGCGAGGGTATAGATGTTATATCCTATTTGTTTGAAGGAACAGAAGCAACAGATGAGGTTATATTGAAGCTTTCGGCAGAGGAGCTTTATAAAATGGAATGTCTTATAAAAAAATGGTTTTTTTCTGATATTTCGTTGCTTATGAGCTTAAAGAAGAATGAAAGCGGCATAAAGAAGGAAAACAAAGGAAAGATAAGGGATTTATACAATTCATTATTTCAAGCGTGGGGAATTTTACCAATGGAAGCGGCAAAGCATCCCCCAAAAATGATATTTGAGTTATTAAATTCAAAAACTGAAAATGAAGATAATTCAGAAGCTGTGATTTCTGATGATATAAAAGAATTATATGGATTATAAGGAGTGAGAGGGTATGCTTGAAAATCAGGGAATACATATTAATTTGACGTCTGATGCGGGCGGATTTGCGGCCGAAATGCAAAGAGCCTCCCAGGAGCTGTTTGATTTCAGAACGGAAGCACAGGGACTTAAGAATGATGAAAATGTTTTAAGGGGTACAATAGCAGACCTGTCAAAGGAGATAGCAAAGAAAAGGAAGGCTCTTGACGATGCAAAAAATAAACTAGAGCAATATGGAGATACTCAAAGAGAAAGCTCTAAGGAAACGGAAAAGCTTAAAGAAAAAATAAAAAGCTTGGAAAACGAAATTGCTCAATCGAGTGAAAAGTTAAAAGCAAACGAAAACTATCTTTCTTCAAACGGCAAAAAACAAGCGGACCTTGCGGGGCGTATATTAGTATCCTCAAAGAGAGTTGAGGAGCTTACAAATGAATATATGCAAAATACAGATTCTGTCAGGCAAAATGAAGCTGCAAGCAAAAAGCTAACAGGAAGTTTAAAGTCGGGAGCGCTTGCACTTAAGGGAATTGTGTTAGGATATGCGGGGCGAACATTATATGATGTGCTTATAGGGAGCAACGCCGAATTTGAACAGTCGATAACAAGCTTTGATGTTTTGCTTCAAAGTGCTGAAAAGGCGGAAAATATGATTTCAAATTTAGATAAATTTGGAGCTAAAACGCCTTTTGAGTTAGAGGATTTAACTGCTGCAACCGAACAACTTTTAGCCTTCGGAACTGCCGAAGAGGATGTTATGATGCGCCTGCAGCAGTTAGGGGATTTGTCTAAGGGCAATGCTCAAATTCTTGAGAGGATAACCTTAGCGTATGGAAAAATGCAAGCAAAGGGCAAGGTTAGTCTTGAAGAGTTAAATATGCTTACTGAGGCGGGCGTGCCAATTCTCAAAGAGCTTGCCAATCAAATGGGAATTACGACAGATGAGCTTTTTAAAAGGATTACTGCGGGCGAGGTAAGCGTTGAAAAGGTTAATGCAGCAATGAAAGCTATGACAAGCGAGGGCGGACAGTTTTTCGGAATGATGGAAAAGCAGTCTCAAACTATGGAAGGGCAGATTTCAACGCTTTCAGACAATATCCGTATTGCGATGCGTGATATGGGCGAGGGTGCTTTTGATGTAGTAAAGCAAGAGATTTCGGAAATCTTGTCAGAACTGCAGCAAATGAGTGAGGACGGAAGCCTAAAAGCATTATCTCAGAATATAGGCTCATATATTGCCGTTGCCGTTAGCGGACTTGCTAACTTCATATCAATTTTATATAATTTACGCTCTGTCCTTGTAAGCGTTGGCGGGACTATGGTTTTATATAAAGCAATGCAAAAGGGAGCGGCAATAGCAACAACCACAGCAGGAGTAATAAAGGGTTATACAACAGTAATTAAGCTTATGAATGCCGCTCATAAAAACGGAGCTACAGGAAGTACGATATTTCAGGCGGCAATGGGAAAAGAGCAAGCAATTATAACAACTCTTACAAAAGCGGGCTACAAGGATATAACAGTTAAAAAAGGTATGGTTACGGCTACCAATATGGCAACAGGAGCAACGGAAACGCTTAAGATTGCAAGCTTAGGGCTTAATGCCGCTTTGGGAATTGTTTCAGCCGTTATAAGCGTTGCGGCAATGGCATTTATGTCATACAAGCAAAAGCAGGACGAGGCAAGGCAAGCAACTGAAGAAGCGGCGCAATCTGCAGAGGAAGAAATGAACACCCTGCAAGGCCTTGTAAGTGAGTATAAGGAGTTGCGAACATCGGGTGATTGGGATAATAGCGCAAGGGAACGAGCAAGGGAAATACAAGAGGAAATTTCAAAGCTTGTCGGCAAAGAGATTGAAGGGCTTGACGATGTAAACGGAAAGCTTGAAGATAAAATAGATATACTTAACAAAGCTACGTACGACGAAGCCTACGCCAATGTTGATAAATTCAAGGATGCTATGGATGCGGCAGGCAAGGAGCTATGGGATAAGATTTATAAGAATGGCAAAGACCTGCATATAGATATTGGAGGTCTTACAGATAATGATGAGGAATCTATGAGAATCCTGAAAATGTTTCAGGATGAGGGCGGGTTTGATATTTGGGATGCTACTTATATAAATGGAGTACTCGATCAAGGTATAGACGACTTCGGCGAATTTATGGATATTTATCCTAAATTGATGAGAATAAAAGATAAGTTGGCAAATACTAACCGGACGGAAACTGATACCTATAAGAGTTTATGCGAAATAATGAGCACGTATGATGAGCTATATGAGAAATATCTTTCTTCCGCTGAAAAATATATGAAAAACAATGCGGTAAAGGATATATCAGAGTATTTAATGTCAAATGATATTAATACCCAGGAGGCATTTGACGCCTATATAGAGCAGATAGATAATTCAGGAGCGTATTCAGAGAAATATAAAGAGGTGCTAAAAGAGGTTGCAAACGAAAGCTTTCCGCAATTTTCAAATGCGATTCAGGAGGCAAGTGGAGAAGTTCAGGAGCAGACAACAAATCTTAGCGGGCTGGTTGATAAATACAAATCCTTGCAAGGACCGATTGCTGCCTTAAGCTCTGCACAGGGCGAGCTTAATAAAACAGGAAGAATATCTATAAATTCAATTTCTGAAATAAAAGAAAATTTTTCAGCGCTTGGACCCGAGCTTGACGGATATATAACAAGGCTTGTTGAAGCTAATGGTAACAGCAGCGAAACAGAAAAGATAATGTCGGAAATGACAGACGAGGTAATCAGGCAGACCTTTAGTACAGAAGAATTAGCGAATGCCGATGTTAAGCTGCTTGCTGAGGAGCTAAAGCAAAAAGGAGTTTTAAATGCACAGGAAACGGCGCAAAGACTTGTAAATCGGGCGAAGGTAGAGGCAAAGCTTAAAACCTACGATGCAACAACAGCAACCAAGGAAGAAACGGAGGAACTTATTAATTATGCGGCGGAGCTTGGAATATCTGCCGGAGCTTTGACGGATTTAATAGCAAAGCAAACGGAGTTTAATAATACCGAGCTTGATGTGTCAAGCAAAATAACGGCGTTGGAAAGCTTGTCAATTGCGGCGGGTTATGCAGCTCAGACCTTGTTTGGCGTAACAACAAGCTCGCAGCTGATGGAAAATGCACATTATGCGTATTTAGAAGCACTATCGGGGGGTGCAAGCACAAGCGAAGCGTTGGCGGCAAAGGAAAAGTATATTGATGATTTCTATAAAAAATATACAACAGAGTACAGCAAAAATAAAAAACCGATACAGACAGGAAAAATTAGCTTCACTCCGACAAATTATGATAATTCAAGGACTCAAGGAAAAGAGGAAGAATGGGAAAAGCTACAAGAAGATAGAGAAAAGGCGTTTAGAGAACGCTTTTCTAATTCTAAAAAGTGGATTGAGGAGCAGATAGCCGAAGGGAATTTTGATGCTGTATATGATGGTTGGGGCAGAATAACGGAATATACAGATACATTCTATGCAACTGAGAAAACTAAGCTTGAGAATGCTCTAAATGACGGCTTGATAGCTGTCGAAGAGTATAAGGAAAAACTTTCAGAGCTTACTTCTAATTACGGAGCGGACCAGGGCGAAATCCAAGCAGGGATAAAAAAAAGTATTGATTCTGACTTTGATAGCTATATCAAAAGAGCAAAAAAATATATTGCAGACCGTAATTTCTATGGTGATTGGGCGCAATGGGGTGATACAGAAAGCGAAGCGCTTGCAAGAATGTTTTCAAAAATAGATGACTACAGAGCCAAGGGTGTATCAGACAGTAAATGGACGGAGGCTTTTGCGGAACTGTCTAAGAGCATATATACCGTAGAAAAAGAGAAGATGATAAACGCAATTAAGGAAGAAAAGGACATACTAAAAAACAAGTACGAAGAAGAGCTTGAAATGAAAAAGACAGCTGCCGAAAAAGAGCTTGAGGTTACAACATCAAAACTAGAGGCAGAGAAAAAAGCCATTAATGAGAGAGCAGATGCGGAAATTGAAAAGCTGGACGAGCTAATCCAAAAACGAAAGGAAGCGAGAGAGGATGAAGATTATAACCTGAGAATGCAAAGGCTTCAACTCGAATTGGAATATGAGCATGATGAGGATAATAAAAAAGCGCTTCAAAAGGAAATTAACAAGCTTCAAAAGGAAATAGAGGATACGGAGTTTGAAAGAGAGATGGAGCGTAAAAGGAAAGCTATAGAGGAAGGGAGAGAGGATGCGCTTGAAGATATTGATATAAAAATTGAAGAGGCAAATAAAAAAGCAGAATGGAAAACAAGGCGTGCAGAGGTTGAATATGATGAGAATATTTCAGACGAAAATATTTCAGAAGAATTAAAAGAAATTTTTAGTTATGAAAGCTTTTACGCCATAGCCGAGAGTATGGGAATAAGCTTTCAAGACGGAATTGCAAGAGGACTACAGGGGCTTCTGTCTGCGTTTGAAAAAGAAATGGGAGGAAGCGGAAGATATGATTATTCAAACAACAGTAAAACGTATAAAATGTATAATACGTTTTCGGGAGCGCAATCGCCGGCGGACATAACAAAAGGGTTAAGAAAATTTTTAGATATGCTGGAATTGGAGGGTAAGAGCTGATGGAGAGTTTTAAATTTGTTTCCGCAAGAGGAAATATTGAATTTTCGCTTGCTTCAAGATATATTTTTTCGAGCGTTGAGAATTTGAATGGCGCTGATGTTCGTATGCAGGAGGATAAATATATTGGACTTGACGGAGCGGAGTACTCTGACATTTTATACGAGCCTGATGATATAACAATTAAAGGCTTTATACGAGCCGATAAAAAAACCGAGCTTCCGTTCTACAGAGCTTTGCTTTTTAAAATTTTAAACGGTAAGGAAAACGGACTGTTATATTATAAGGTTAATAACAAAAGCTATTTTACAGAGGTGCTTCCGTTGCGGCCTGTCGTTGGAGAAAGCGTTCAGAATATTTTAAATTACATAGTCTATTTCAAAAGGATATCTCCTATGTGGAAAGAGGAGCGGCAGATAAAAGAAAACATCTATGAATTAACAAAAAAATTAAAAACAACATTTACTCTGCCTTGCGAATTTTCACAAAGAGCAAATAAGGTTGAAATCTTAAACGGAGGCGATATTCCTTGTGGGTGTGTGCTTACTGTTAAAGGCATGGGAGAGTCTAATGCGACTGCAGGCATAAAAATAATTAACAAAACAACTGAAAAGGAAATTTATTTGGATTATCTTATTTCCGAGGGTGAGGAGGTTGTGATTGATACAAATGAATATACTGTTACAAGCAGTATAAACGGCAATATTATCAATCGCCTTGTTTCGTCAAGTGAATTTTTCAAATTAGATGTTGGTGTAAACGAGCTTGAGGTTGTAAATCTTGATGCCGGATTTGAAGTGTTGGCAAGTGTGGCATTTTATAATGTTGTTTTGGGGGTGTAGGTAAGTGCTAAAGGTATTTGATTCATCTTCGCTTGAATGCAGATATATTTATTCTAAAATAAAATCTATGACGTGGACAAAAAGATTTTATTCGTATGGCAGCTTTACAATTGTATTATCTAAAAACAGCCCCGGAAAAGAATATTTGACGAAAAATAGCATTATTACATTTGGCAAGCTTGCGGGAATAATAAAATACAGGCATCAAAGCGAAACAGAAATAGAAATAAGAGGATATGATTTAAAAGGCTTATGTAAGCAAAGGATAGTTGTTCCGCCATTTGTTTATTTGGAAACGCCTACAGTAATGAGTGGTTATGACAGAATCAAAGACACACCCGAAAATGTTATTCGCCATTATGTGGAGGCGCATTTGATTAATCCGACAGATACGGCAAGAAAAATATTAAATTTAGAGTTTTTAGGAAACTCTCACGGGTATAGCGGTGAGCTTGCGTGGCAGGCGAAATTTACAAACCTTTCGGAAGAGCTTGAAAAAATATGCATATATTCTCAATTGGGCTATGATATAACCTTTGACGAGAGCAGAAAAAAGCTTTTGTTTGACGTTATGAAAGGAAACGACAAAACGGGAACAGACTCGAATTATGGCTTTGTTACCTTTGGAGAAAAATATCATAATATTAACAGTAGCAATTATACGCTTGATGCGATGGATGAAAAAAATGTGTGTTATGTTGCTGCATCGGGCGAGGAGGAGCAACAATTTGTTTATGAGTCATATAATAGCGAACAGCTTGGCATCAACAGAGCAGAAGGAGTAGAAACGGCATCGGGAAGCGATGAGGATTATGTTGATGAGGTCCAAAGCAAGGGCTTATCCTATATAAAGGAAAACAAAGAGGGGGAAACGATAGAAGCTCAAACAAACAATCGCTTTAAGTATGGCACAGATTGGGAGCTTGGCGACTTTGTAACGATTGCGGTTAAAGATTGCTTCGGTTATGATATGGAAATAAAAAGGCAAATAACAGAGGTTGTTCAAACGTGGAACGATAGCTCATATAGTGCCGTGCCAACCTTTGGAGAAAAGAAGAAAAGCACTTTAAGAAAAATTTTAAGGAGTTGATAGGAATATGGGATATAAATATGGTTTTGTTGATAATGCGCAATATAGCGCCGCTGATGTGAATGATGTTATAAAAAAGCTTGTTGCGGGTGGAATAGAGGACCCGTTTACAGATGGAGTTGCGTATAATGTTACTGAACTTAATGGGATAGTACAGGCGATTTCGAGTGAGGGGGTTGTTCCTGAAGGTGATACATCGTGCAAATGTGTTATTAATACAGAGGAAGAAAATGTAATAGTTTCAGCAGGAACGGCTTTTTTTAATAATGGTAGTTATATTACTATTGATACAGAGGGAGCAACTCTGAAATACGAAAAGGATGCAGTTAATTATGTTTATCTTGTTTCCTCAATGTTGGAGAATAGAAATTATCCTGTGTGCAGCACGTCGGTAATAGATGGGGATGTTGTATTGCTTGCTCAAATATCCAAAACAGGAGTTTTGACGGATAAAAGAAGATATGTAAGAGGAAAGCTCCCGGGCGTTCAATCCAATGCGGGGTTACCTATGCGACTTGATTTTGATATTACGGTTACGCTTGAGACAAATAAAGAAGCAACCTTTAATCTCACAGCGGATTTAGGCGAAAACAATACTTATTCTATTATACTGAATGCAACGGAAAAAGTTGATGAAATTTCCTTTTATGATATAAGAAGAAACCTAAGCCGTAGTTATGGACAAGAAGGAATAAGCTCTGATGGATATAGTAACGGAGATTGGTTTTTAGTACGTAATGCTAAAAGCGGTATTCACTACAAGTCTTCCGATAAGGCACATCTCAGCTTTGAAATAGCAGGAAATATACTCAATATAACAGGACAATTTCGCACTTTTCATTCAGGCTCGGAAAAAGGCGATAAACATCCTTTCTGCTTTTCTCTGATACTTTATTAAGGAGGATAAACTTATATGAAGAAAATTTTTCAAATACCAATTGCAAGAGGCGGTGTGATTGTGCGAATTACTGAGCCTCTTTTTTGCGGGGATGTTAATTCTTATGTAATATGCTGGAGCGGGAAGGAAGCTTTAGACGGAGCACAAATGACAATTCAAGCGAAGCGTGCGGACGGAGCGGTTATTGTTGATAGCGTTGCTATAGTCGGAGCAAGTGCAGAGTATACGATGAAACAAAATATGTATTGTGTAGTTGGTGAACTAAACACAAGAATACAAATTGTAAAAGATAATTCTGTTTTAACGCAGGCGCAGCTTGTTTTTGATGTTTTAGAAGAATATGCGGCTACAGATGTAACGGTTGATGACAGAACGC
>JAZNSA010000102.1:0-1659 GCA_045590935.1 Clostridia bacterium
AGAAAAAACAACTCCAATAACCGATATCTGTTTATACGTTCCAGGTGGAAAAGGAAGCTTCCCTTCTGTTTTACTTATGCTTGGCGTTCCTGCAAAGGTTGCGGGCGTTGAAAAAATAGTTGTTGTAACGCCTCCTAATGCAAAAGGTGGCGTTGATGATGCAATTTTAGCTGCCGCAAAAATAATCGGTATTACAGAAATATATAAGGTTGGCGGTATTCAGGCAGTTGCAGCCGTAGCATACGGAACGGAAACAATTCCAAAATGCCACAAGATTTTAGGACCTGGAAATAGCTATGCAACCGCAGCAAAAAGAGTTTTGGCAAACTATATTGATGCTGGCTTGCCTGCAGGTCCGAGTGAATCAATTATTTTATGCGACGAATTTGCTGATGAGCATAAAGTTGCGCTCGATTGGATGATTGAAGCTGAACATGGACCTGATTCAGCGGCGTTGTTGGTTACTCACAGTAAAGAGCTTGCAGACAAGGTTATTCCTATTATGGAAGCTCAGCTTGAAAAGCTTTCCGACAGAAGAAAAGAATTTATAACAACAAATTATAGTACATACGGCGGAATAATTTTAACTGATTCGCTTGAAGAATCAATTGCCTTTGTAAACGAATATGCGCCTGAGCATATGGAAGTTATGTGTAAAAATCCATTTGACATTTTGCCTAAGATTAAAAATGCGGGTGAAATTTTGCTTGGCGAATATTCTCCTATAACTCTTTGCAATTTCTTGCTTGGTCCGAATGCAATTTTACCTACGGGCGGCTTTGCAAAAACTTATTCATCTGTAAGTGTATTTGATTTTCTAAAGCGTTCTTCTATCGGATATGTTACAAAGAAAGGTTTTGAAAATGTAAGAGAAAAAGCTGATTTGTTTGCTACCGCAGAAGGATTTGATGCCCACGCATTAGCTGTTAGAGAAAGAAATGTTGATTAATATTTAATTGAAAGGTAGATTGGATATGAACGAAATTAAAGTTACAAGAAAAACAACTGAGTCGCAAATGTCGGTAACGCTTGGAAAACCTCCCCTAAAGGCTGATTACCGTTCAAAAATCAATTCTCCTATAGTATTTTTAAATCATATGATAGAGCATATTGCATGGAGAAGCGGTTTAAATATTGAAGTCGATGTTAAATTAGATAAATTCTTTTTGTCGCATGTTGTATGCGAGGATTTGGGAATTGCTCTTGGAAAAGCCGTAGGTGAATATGTTAAAAATGAAAAGAAGAACGGAATTAATGGATATGGTGAAGCAACAAGCGTTATTGATGAAGCTAAGGCGCAGTGTCTTATAAGCTTTGAGAGCCGTTCATATATAGATTTTACATCTGTTGTTGAAATTCCGTTTGAAGCTGAAGATATGCATTCAGAGGATTTGGAAGTCTTTTTGGAGGGGTTTGCGCAAGGTGCTAATTGTACTTTGCATGTCGATATTTTAAAAGGCAAAAATGCGCACCATATATGGGAAGCTACATACAGAGCATTCGGACTTTGCTTAAACGATGCGCTTTCTGAAAATCCAAACAGAAAGAATATGACAAGTGGAGTTGCAGGAGATATTGATTGGATTATTTCTTAGGAGAAAATCATGCCAAATTTAAAAAAATTTCTTGATAAATATGATAAAATTATTTTTGATATGG
>JAZNSA010000103.1:0-9392 GCA_045590935.1 Clostridia bacterium
CATGAGCTATATCAAAGCGAAGGACCTGTTTTGATTGTTGAATCAGTCGAAAAAGCAAATGAGCCTGAGCAACCGGTAGCAACGTTTTATTGAGATAAAAAAACTGCGTTTAATATTTTCAAAACGCAGTTTTTTGTTTAATTATTCTTTTTAAACAAGGTTTTTAAAGGCGGAAGTTGAATTAAAATAATTGCCGCAAAAATCAAAAGACATCCGAAAATTTCTCTTCCATTCATAATATCCTCTGCAATGTACGGAGGTAATATCCAACTGAATAAAGCCGCAAAAACCGATTCTAAGCTCATTATAAGCGTTGCTGAGGTTGGGTCTGTATACTTTTGACCGATGATTTGCAATGTATATGCTATACCGCAAGAGAAAACACCTGAATAAACAATTGGCAGCCAACATCTTATAATAAGACCAATATCAGGCTTTTCAAATAAAAACATCAATATAATATCTAATATTCCGCAAACAAAAAATTGAATACACGAAAGCTTTATACCCTCAACCTTTGGAGCAAAATAATCAATAAGCATAATGTGAATTGAAAAAATAATTGCACAAATCAAAGCATAAAAATCAAAGATGCCAACCGTTAAGTCGCTTGATGTCATACATAAAAAGTAAAATCCTACCATAGACAGCATAATTGTAGGAATAATTTTAAGTGGTGGCCGTTTTTTTAGAAAAATGCTTATTATTGGGACAAAGATAATGTAGTTTGCAGTCAAAAAAGCTGCTTTTCCGCTTGAAATTCCAACCATTGAATATGTCTGTATTGTACTGGCTGCACAAAGCGCTAAACCACATAAAATTCCCCCAAACCACAATGTCTTTTTACTATAATTATTTGTATTTAATCGCATCTTTTTATTTTTATATCCAGAAAAAAGAATAAACGGACAAAGAACAATTGCACCAAGAGTTGTTCTGATTCCTGTAAATGTTGCAGGCCCTATAAAATCCATTGAGGTGCTTTGGGAAATAAAAGATATTCCCCAGATAATTGCAGTTATAAGTAATATCAAATTTCCTTTCAGCTTTGATTTATACAATATAATCACTCCATTTATTAAAATACGATTAATTATACACGATTTTGTCCGTTTTGTAAAGGATTTACAATGTTTTCTCTGTTTTTAACAAAAATTAGCAATGGGCATAAATCATTTGTATATGATTTATGCCCATTGAATCAATCAGATTAAAAAACTTATTTCATGCCCTGTTCGTAGGCGCTAATCATCTTTTTTACCATCTGACCGCCAACGCTGCCTGCCTGCTTGCTTGTCAAATCTCCGTTATATCCTTCTTTAAGATTTACACCAACTTCATTTGCAGCTTCCATCTTAAATCTGTTTAGAGCTTCTCTTGCTTCAGGTACTAATGTTTTTTTGTTGTTAGACATATTGAATTTCACCTCCTTGAATTTGCTACAATCATAATTTATGCAAATAACAGTTTTTTATAAGGTGAAATTTTTGCTATTTAAGGCAAATAAGGTATATAATAATAATAATGAAAAAAATTATAAAAATAAATTTTCGATTTTTTGGTTTATAATTCTTCTTAGCTTCTCATTTTTTATAATATTGGATGAAGGACTGTTTTCTAAAATTAAAATATCCTTTGCCGCTTGCTGAGCCAAAGACAGAATAGATTTATCGCTAAAGAGATTTGCGATTTTAAACGGAGGCAGACCGTGCTGTTTTGCACCAAAAAAATCTCCTGAGCCACGAAGAAGCAAATCCTGCTCCGAAATTAAAAAGCCATCGTTTGAGGTTGATAAAATATTCATTCTTTTTTTTGCGAGTTCAGTTTCGGATTGATTAAAAAGGATGCAAAAGCTTTGATGTACACCTCTGCCAACCCGACCTCTTAGCTGATGTAACGTTGCAAGACCGAAACGCTCTGCATTTTCAATTATCATAAGGTTTGCATTTGCAACGTCAACCCCGACCTCAACAACGGTTGTAGATACCAAAATATCTATATAACCATCCTTAAAAGCTTCCATTATTTCATCCTTTTCTTGCGGTTTTAATTTTCCATGTAATAGTGCGATTTTGTAATTTGGGAAAACAGATGAAATTTTTTTTGTATATTCAGTAACATTTTTTAAATCAAGTGCTTCCGATTCTTCAACAAGCGGGCAAATAATATAAGCCTGACGACCATCGTCAATGTTCTTTTTTATAAAATTATTTATACGAGTGCGCATACCTTCGTCAACCGCATACGTTTTTATCGGTATTCTACCTTTTGGCATTGTATCAATTATAGAAATATCCATATCACCATACAAAACGAGTGCAAGCGTTCGGGGGATAGGAGTTGCGCTCATAACTAATACGTTTGTGTTGATTCCTTTTTGCGCAAGGCTTTCCCTTTGCTTTACCCCAAATCTGTGCTGTTCATCAGTAACAACCAAAGCTAAATTTTTATATTCAACGTTTCCTTGTATTATAGCATGTGTTCCAATAATTATTTTTGCCTTACCACTTTTTATTAAGTCATAGGCTTCTTTTTTTCTTGCGGCACTCATTGAGCCGCTAAGGAGGCATATTTCAAACTTGTTTTTAAACATTTTTATAAAGTTATCATAATGCTGCTTGGCTAATATCTCAGTCGGAGCCATAAGAGCCGCTTGAAATCCGTTTGATGCAGCGCAATATATTGCAGCGGCACTAACAACGGTTTTTCCTGAGCCAACATCACCTTGTACAAGCCTGTTCATCGGAATTTCACTTGATAAGTCTACCGCAATTTCTCTTAACACACGCATTTGCCCGTCCGTAAGAGTATAGGGGAGAGCAGACAAAAAATCCGCAATACATTTTATGTCTTTAAATGGCGTTGTTTTGTTTACAACATTCGTACTTTTAAGCTTTGCAAGAGAAAGAGATAAAATAAAAAATTCATCAAAAACAAGCCTTTTTCTTGCTGTTTCAAATTTTTCAAAGCTTTCAGGAAAATGTATATTATAAACGGCTGTTTTCAAGTCGCACAAATTGTATTTTTCCAAAATTGAAATTGGCATATAATCCTCAATTTCGTCAATAGCTTCTAACGCAGATTTAACGGATTGAAAAAAAACATTTTGACCAAGTTCGGCAGTGAGCGGGTAAATCGGAATAATTTTTCTTGTTTTGCTGGCATTATCCGCACGCTCAAAGACAGGGTTCTCAATTTGAGAAAATCTTGAATCTTTTTTTATCTTCCCGTAAAAAACATAAGTTTCACCTTTTTTTAAAGATGATTTTATGTACTTATTATTAAACCATACGGCATTTATAAAGGCTGTTCCGTCGGATAACATCGCATTATATATTCTAAGCCCTTTTCTAGGCATTTTTTCTAAAACATCGGAAAAAACGGTGGCTTTAATGCACACCGTTTCACCATTTGTTACATCATAAATATCTGACAGCTTTGTTCTGTCTTCGTAAGTTCTTGGAAAATAATATAAAAGGTCTTTAACAGTTTTTACACCAAGCTTTTCCAATAGCTTTGCTCGTTTTTCACCAATGCCTTTAAGTACCGTAATATTATCAGCAAGCATATATATCACTCCACAGATACAATATAATAATACAAAGGTTGCGTTCCGTTTTGCAAAATTACGTCTATATCCTCATATTTCTCTTCAAGAGCATCTAAAAGCTCCTGAGCAGTTTCTTCTGCAACATCTTCTCCAAAATAAACTGTTATAACCTCGCTATCCTCATCGGCTAAAGAATCAATTAATTCTAAGCAAATTTCGTTATAATCGCTTCCTATGGCAGTTATTTCGCCGCTTGAAATTCCTATTATATCTCCGTTTTTGATTTCTTTTCCGTTTGATGTTGTATCTCTTACAGCAAAAGTAACCTGACCTGTTTTTATGTTATCCAAAGCGGATATCATATTATTTTTATTTGTTTCTAAATCTAAATGCGGTAAAAATGCTGTCATAGCGCAAATGCCTTGCGGAGCAGACTTAGAGGGGATAACAATAACTTTAGATTCTGCTAACTCTGCCGCCTGTTCGGCTGCCAGAATAATATTTTTATTATTTGGGAAAACAAATATACAATCAGCATTAATTTTCTCAATTGCAGATAAAATATCATCCGTACTTGGATTCATTGTTTGACCGCCTTCAATTACTTCATCCACACCGTAATCTTTGAAAATGTTGCTTAAACCCGCACCTGCTGTTACACTGACAAAGCCATACGCACTGCGCGGCTTCGTTGGTGCTTCAAGCTTTTTTGCATCTTCGCTTTTTTCAAGAATAGTTGAATGCTGAAGACGCATATTATCAATCTTAATTTTGCTTAGGCTACCAAGCTTAAGAGCTTCTTCTAAAACGAAACCTGGATGATTTGTGTGAATATGTACCTTCACAATCTCATCATCATCTATAACAAGCTTGCAATCACCTTTAGAATCAATAGTATCACTAAAGAGGGACACATTTACGCCCGTGTTTTTCTTGTCAATTATAAATTCGGTACAATAAGCAAATTTTATACTGTTAGGGTCTATTTCAACTTGGTTTGCTGCAACATCTTGCGCCACAGACTGTTCCTTGTCAGAAAGCTCAATTATTTCATCGGTTGAAAGAGCGTGGAAAGCACCCTCTAAAATCTTTAGCAAACCTGCACCGCCCGCATCAACAACGCCCGCTTCTTTCAAAACGGGGAGAAGATTAGGGGTATTATTTAAAGATTTGCGAGCCGCCTCGAGCATAGTACTCATAACAGCTACAATATCTTCGTTTTCTTCTGATGCTTTAACTGCCGCATTTGAGCTATCCTTTGCAACGGTTAAAATAGTTCCTTCAGTTGGACGCATAACAGCCTTATATGCAGTATCCGCTCCGTTTTTAAATGCTGCTGAAAGTTGCTTTGAATCTGCGACCTCTAAGCCCTCAAGAGCTTTATATATACCTCTGCAAAACTGAGATAGTATAACGCCTGAATTTCCTCTTGCGCCACGCAATGAAGCTGTTGATAAAGCCTTTGCAACATCGGATAAATTGGATGTTACAAATTTTGATACTTCTTGCGAAGCTGCCGAAAACGTAAGCGACATATTTGTTCCTGTATCTCCGTCTGGAACAGGGAATACATTTAGCGCATCAACTTCTACCTTACTATTGCTCAAATTATTTGCCGCAGAAATTATTGCACGAGCAAAATCAGAGCCGTTTATATGCTTAATTATGACAATCGCCTCCTATTAATCAATCAACACGTGCACCATCAATATACACGTTTACTGCACCAACCTTGCAGCCCGTTAAATTTTCAACACTGTATTTTACATTTTTGATTATACTTTCAGAAATAACAGAGATATTTACGCCGTATTCAACCATAATGTGCAAATCGATAACAAGACATTCATCCTCTGTTGAAATATTTACACCCTTCGAGATAGAATTACCCATAAAAAGATTATATAGTCCACCTTTAGAATCCAACATACCAACAACGCCGTAACAGCTTGTTGCCGCCATGCCAGAAATTTTGGCTATAACGTCATTTTGTATGATTATTTCGCCTAAATCATTCAGTTTCTTTACTGCCATTTAAACCCCTCCATTTTCAAAAAAATCATAAAACTATTTTTACCAAATTGTATTATATCATATTTTTTTTAATTAGTCTATACATTTATAGTAAATTTTATGTAAAAATTATTCCAATAGGTTTTCTGTGTCCTCATTTCCAAGGGCTGTTATGTTTTTAAGAGTGCTTTGAATTTTTCTTGTTCTTACTCCAACAAGCTTATCAAGCTCCTTGTTTGCCTGCTCAATTCTTGTTTGCGTTGCAGTTAAAACATCTGAAAATTTATCAAATTCTGTTTTAACAGCGCCTAAAACTTTCCACACTTCGCCTGAGTGTTTCTGGATTGCAAGCGTTTTAAAGCCCATTTGCAAGCTGTTTAAAATTGCCGCCATAGTTGTTGGACCTGCGATGTTAACCTTGTAGTCGGCAGCAAGCTTTTCGATAAGCCCCATTTTTACAACCTCACAATACAAGCCTTCAAACGGAAGAAACAGGATTGCAAAATCTGTTGTATAAGGTGGCTCAACGTATTTATCGTGAATATCCTTTGCCGATTGCTTTATACTTCTTTCGAGAGCCACCTTTGCTGCGGCAATTAATTCTGCATTGCCACTTTCGTATGCATCGTTTAAATTCGCATACATATCTGCATGAAATTTAGAATCAATAGGAAGATAAACAAAATCATTTTCGTCGCCCGGTAAGCAAACTGCAAATTCAACAACATCTCTACTTTCTGGTATTGTTGCAAAATTAGTCTTATATTGCTCAGGGGATAGAATTTGTTCAAGAATTGAGCCAAGTTGAATTTCACCAAGTATTCCTCTTGTTTTAACATTTGAAAGAACTTTTTTCAAATCACCAACGCTGATTGCGAGAGTCTGCATTTCGCCAAGACCTTTGTATACCTGTTCGAGCCTTTCGCTAACAGTTTTAAAGGAACGTTCAAATTTTTCATCTAATGTTTTTTGAAGTTTTTCATCAACAGTTTCTCTCATTCTCTCAAGCTGCTTTTCATTACTCTCCGAAAGAGCACGAAGCTTTAAATCTGTTGAATTTCTGATTTGTTCAAGCTTTTGTTCATTTGTATAAGCCATTTCAGCAATTCTCTTGTATAAATCCGAAAGCCTTGCGTCAATCATTGCATAGCTTTGCTTTTGACCTGCGGATAAAACATCACTCATAACTTTTGTATTGTCTTTTAGAAGAACTAAGTTTTCTGACTCAGCCTCTTTTATAATTCTGCCTAAATTATCAACATTTAAAGAAGATGCGCTCTTTTTCATCATAAAAAACAAACCAACTTGAAATACAAGCAGAAAAAAAGCAATAAATAGCGTTATTATTTCTGTTGTTTCCATAAAACAAAACTCCTTTCATGTTTTACTTATTACATTGATTATACAACAAATGTGAACGCTAGTCTAGTGATTTTTAATATTTTTATGTTTTTTTGTCGTCAATTTTTTACAAAAAAGCCGTTTTTCATAAAAAACCTAAAAAAAAAGCAAAAAAAAGCACTTTACATTTAGCGATTTTTGTTGTATCATATTTTTATAAGCCAAACGTTGGCTTAGTGGCAGGTTGATGCAATAGTCTTCTTTTTGTAGGGGAAAGGATGATTTTGCATACTGTGTAGCATGGTATAATTACAAAAAAATATGTAGTATGGAAGGTAGGTAGAAAAAATGACACAATGTGTAGCAGTTGTGGCACTTGTCTTATTCTCTGTATTGATGCTGAGTGTAGGACTTTTTAGTATGCGCAAATCAGGTAACATGGAAAATTTTCTTCTTGGTGGAAGAAAAATGGGGGCATGGGTTAGTGCCTTTGCTTATGGAACTTCATATTTTTCAGCGGTGGTGTTTATAGGTTACGCCGGTATGCATGGTTGGAAAATAGGTATTGGAAGTTTATGGATTGGAATTGGAAATGCAGTTGTTGGATGCTATTTGGCGTGGAAACTTTTGGCAAAACGTACAAGAAATATGACGAAAACTCTAAATTCGTCAACTATGCCTGAATTTTTGTCAACAAGATTCGATAGTAGTGCTATGAGGGTTTACTCAGGCATAATTATTTTTATATTCCTTGTTCCGTATGCGGCAAGCGTTTATAAAGGTCTTGGCTCGTTGTTTTCATCGATTTTTGTTGGAACTGACGAGGTTGTTTGTATGGCGTTAGTTGCTGTTTTAACGGCGGTATATCTGACACTTGGCGGGTATGTTGCAACGGCTATAACAGACTTTATTCAGGGAATTATTATGATTGTTGGCGTCATTCTTCTTATCTTTGCCGTAATTTCTCGTCCCGAGGTTGGCGGAGTTGCAGGAATGATTGATAAGCTTTCGCAGGTTCCTGCGAGTGAAGTTTTGCCGCAGGGCGGAAAACAACTTACGGATATATTGGGTGGAACATCGTTTAAGTTTTTGCTTGTTAATATTTTACTAACAAGTATTGGCGTTTGGGGACTTCCTCAAATGGTGCATAAGTACTATGCAATAAAAAATGAAGACGAAATAAAAAAAGCAACAGTTATTTCAACGCTTTTCTCAGTTTTGATTGGTATTGGTGCATACCTGGTAGGATGTACGGGACATCTGTTTATTGAGTCAACTGCAAGCGGAACTCCTGTTTGTGGATACGACAATGTTGTGCCAACAATTCTTATGAAAGCACTAACGGGAAATGTTTTTTTAAATATTTTGTTAAGCGTAATTATGCTTTTACTTCTCTCGGCTTCAATGTCAACTCTTGCGGCAATAGTTTTAACATCAAGCTCTTCAATTGCTGTTGATATGTTTAAGTCTATCAAACCTGATATGAAAGAGAAAAACAGAGTTTTGATTATGAGGATTCTCTGCGTTTTATTTGTTGTTTTGTCGTTTGTTTTTGCAACGCTTAAAATTTCGTTTATAGTAAACTTGATGTCGTTCTCGTGGGGTGTTGTTGCAGGTTCGTTTATAGGACCATACATTTGGGGATTATACTCAAAGAAAATTACAAAAGCAGGAGCTTGGTGCGGAACACTATCCGGTCTTGTAGTTGTTTTAGCGCTTGTTATTTTCTTTACTGTAACTCAAGGCTTTGATGTTGCAAAATCTCTTGCTCCTGAATTTGGCGTAACAGCTATGGCTGTTTCGTTTGTTATTGTTCCGATTGTCAGCTTGTGTACTAAGAAATTAGATAAAGAAGTTGTAGATAAATGCTTTAAATAATGTGTTTGTAATTATATTTTATTTTGGAATTGGATGTGTATAATGATGAAAAAGATTATGCTTGGTAACGAAGCAGTTGCCAGAGGCGCTTATGAGGCAGGGGTTAGATTTGTTTCTTCATACCCTGGTACTCCGAGCACAGAAATAACTGAGTGCATTGCAAAATACGATGATGTTTATTCTGAATGGGCACCTAATGAGAAGGTTGCAACTGAGGCTGCAATCGGCGCAAGCGTTGGTGGTGCAAGAGCAATGACGTGTATGAAGCACGTTGGTGTAAATGTTGCGGCAGACCCGCTTTTTACTGTTTCTTATACAGGTGTCAACGGTGGCCTAGTAATATGTGCTGCAGATGACCAGGGAATGCATTCATCTCAAAATGAGCAAGATTCAAGAAATTATGCTAAGGCGGCTAAAATCCCTATGCTTGAGCCATCTGACAGTAGTGAGTGTAAGAATTTTACAATGCAGGCTTTTGAAATTAGTGAAAAATATGACACGCCTGTGTTTATAAGACTTTCAACAAGGGTTTCTCACTCGCAGAGCATTGTTGATGTATACGACAGAAAAGAAGTTGAGCTAAAACCGTATGAAAAAAATATACCTAAAT